>DAOSUG010000071.1:0-7736 GCA_035378545.1 Micropruina sp.
AGTCGATCCACTACGGCTCCGCGGAGGGCCTCGACTTCACCAACATGTACTTCTACACGGTCACCTTTCACGCCATCGCGGCGTCCTGCCGGCTCGCCCGCGAGCGGGGCGAAACCTTCGACGGCTTCGACCGCTCGGCCTACGCCTCCGGCGCGTACTTCGACAAGTACATTGGCGGTGACTGGACGCCGCGGACGGCCCGGGTGCAGGAACTGTTCGCGTCCGCCGGCATCGAGTTGCCCACCCCGGACGACTGGCGCGCGCTGGCCGCCGAGGTGGCCGAGTACGGCATGTACAACCAGAACCTGCAGGCGATCCCACCCACCGGGTCGATCAGCTACATCAACCACTCCACCAGCTCGATCCACCCGATCGTGAGCACGATCGAGATCCGCAAGGAGGGCAAGATCGGCCGGGTCTACTACCCCGCGCCGTACCTGACCAACGACAACCTCGAGTACTACCGCGACGCGTACGAGATCGGCCCCGAGGCGATCATCGACACCTACGCGGAGGCCACCAAGCACGTCGACCAGGGCCTGTCGCTGACCCTGTTCTTTCCCGACAACGTCACCACCCGCGACCTCAACCGGGCCCAGATCCACGCCTGGAAGAAGGGCATCAAGACCCTGTACTACATCCGACTGCGGCAACTCGCCCTGGAGGGCACCGAGGTCGAGGGTTGCGTCAGCTGCGCTCTGTAACCACCGAGATCCCGGGGCAAGCCCGGGATGACGAACTCTTCCACCACCGTCGTCCACCCGCCCGCCGTCATCCACCCCGCCCGCCGTCATCCACCCCGCCCGCCGTCATCCACCCCGCCCACCGTGATCCCGGCGAACGCCGGGATCTCGCCACCCCGCTCACCGAGATCCCGGGGCAAGCCCGGGACGACGAACGCTTCCACCACCGCCATCCCGGCGCACGCCGAGATCCCGGGGCAAGCCCGGGATGACGGGGACGAGCGGACCCGCACCCCGCCTCACGTCCCCCCGCCTCACGTCATCCCGGCGAACGCCGGGATCTCACCACCCGAACCGAGGAACCACCCATGACTCAGAAACTGACCCTGCTGCGCGGCGTCCAGGCGATCAACTGGAACCGCATCTCCGATGACAAGGACCTCGAGGTCTGGGACCGGCTGACCGGCAACTTCTGGCTGCCCGAGAAGGTGCCGCTGAGCAACGACATACCGAGCTGGCGCACCCTGAAACCGCACGAGCAGCTGATGACCACCCGGGTGTTCACCGGCCTGACCATGCTCGACACCATCCAGGGCACGGTCGGCGCGGTCTCGCTGATTCCGGACGCCCTCACCCCGCACGAGGAGGCCGTCTACACCAACATCGCGTTCATGGAATCGGTGCACGCCAAGAGCTACTCGTCCATCTTCTCGACGCTGATCTCGACCGCAGAGATCGATGACGCCTTCCGTTGGAGCGAGGAGAACGAGCACCTGCAACGCAAGGCGCAGATCGTCCTCGACTTCTACTACGGCGACGACCCGTTGAAGCGCAAAGTGGCCAGCACGATGCTGGAGTCGTTTCTGTTCTACTCAGGTTTCTACGCCCCGATGTACTGGTCGAGCCACGCCAAGCTGACCAACACCGCCGACCTGATCCGGCTGATCATCCGCGACGAGGCGGTGCACGGCTACTACATCGGCTACAAGTACCAGCAGGGCCTCAAGCAGGCCGACCAGGCCCGCCGCGACGAACTCAAGGACTACACCTTCGACCTGCTCTACGAGCTGTACGACAACGAAGAGTCCTACACCGAGGACCTCTACGACCCGCTCGGACAGACCGAGGACGTCAAGGCGTTCCTGCGTTACAACGCCAACAAGGCCTTGATGAACCTCGGGTACGAGGCGCTGTTCCCCAAAGCGGCCACCGCCGTCTCACCGGCGATCCTGGCCGCCCTGTCCCCCAACGCCGACGAGAACCACGACTTCTTCTCCGGCTCCGGCTCGTCCTACGTGATCGGCAAGGCGATCAGCACCGAGGACGAGGACTGGGACTTCTGAGCCGGACGTGCCTGCCCGGCTCAGCCGCCCGTCAGCCGGCGCCGCAGCAGGTAGGTGTCGAACACCCAGCCTTTGCGCGCCAGCGCGTCGGCCCGGACGCGCACGATCTCGTCGCGCACCTGCTCGAGCGGGCCAGCGACCAGCAGCTCGTCGGGTGTGCCGAGGTAAGCGCCCCAGTAGATGTCGATGCCGCTCGGATCGATCGCGGCGAAGGTCTGCCGGCCGTCCAGCATCACCACGGCGTCGTCCACCCCCTCGGGCAGGCCGTCGGCCAGTAGCCGGGCCGGCATCACCTGCACGGCGCGTCCCTGCCGGTTCAACGGGACGCGGTGCCGTGCGGTCAGTGCGTGCACCGCGCTCACCCCGGGAAGCACCCGCAGCTCGATCGGCGTCGCCGAGGCCTGCACCAGCTGGTCGGCGATCGCCAGCGTGCTTTCGTACAGCGACGGGTCGCCCCACACCAGGAAGCCGCCCACCTGCCCCTGGCCCAGCTCGGCCTGCGCGGCGGCGCTCCACTGCTCCAGCCGCTGTTCCCGCCAGCGCCGCACGGCCGCCGGATAGTCCTCCGCCGTGCGCCACGGACGGGGCGGATCGCGCAACTCGACGGTGCGCGGCGGCACGTCGCGGTACCGCTGCACCAGCGCACGCCGGGCGGCCACCAGCTCGTCCAGCTCGTCCTGTTTGAGCACGACGAACAGCACGTCGAGCCGTTCAATGGCCCGGATCGCCTCCACCGTCACCCAGTTCGGATCACCGGCGCCGATGCCGATCAGCAGCAGCTCGCTGCGCATTCCGCTCCCTTCCGCACAACCCGGGCCGTGTCGTTGCGCGGCCCGGCCGACCTATTCTTTCGCGATTCGCCGGTCCGCCGTGGGCAGCTGTGTGAAACTGGTCAGCGTAGAAAGTGCCGAGGAACTCCGGTGCGCCGACAAGGCAATTCCGGGGCGGTCCCGCCACTGTGACCGGGTCGCGCGTGCGGACCGCAAGTCAGGAACTCGCCTTCTGCCGAGCGATGAGATTCGGGCGAGGACACCTGAGGAGGCTCCCTTGAACACAGCCTGGCTGCGCGCCACCCACGAGCAGTGGAGCGCCGTATGAGCGTCGGCGAAGTAGTGCTGGTCGGTGGCGGGCCTGGCGATCCGGACCTGCTGACCGTCGGCGGGCTGCGTGCCCTGCAACAGGCGGACGTGGTGCTGTACGACCACCTGGCGCCGCTGGCCTGCCTCGACCAGGCCAAGCCGGGCGCGACCCTGATCGACGTGGGCAAGGTACCGCGCGGCTGCCAGACCGCCCAGGCCGACATCAACGCCCTGCTGGTCGAGCATGCCCGGCGCGGGGCCAGCGTCGTCCGATTCAAGGGCGGCGACCCGTTCGTGCTCGGCCGGGGCAGCGAGGAATGGCTGGCGTGCGCCGCGGCCGGCGTGCCCGTCCGGGTCATTCCCGGCGTGTCATCGGCGATCGCCGGACCCGAACTGGCCGGCATTCCGCTCACCCACCGCGGCGTCACCCAGAACTTCTCCGTCGTGTCGGGGCACGTCGGCCCCGACCATCCAGCCTCGAGTGTCAATTGGGACGCCGTCGCGCACAGTTCGGGCACCATCGTGATCCTGATGGGCGTGGCACACCTGGCCGAAATCTGTCAGGGCCTGATCAGGCGCGGACTGGACGGCGACACTCCCGCCGCGATCGTTGCGCGAGCGGCGATGCCCGACCAGCTGGTGCTGCGCGGCACCGTCGCGACGCTGCCCGAGCTGGCCGCAGCCTCATCTGTGGAACCGCCCGCCCTCACCGTGATCGGTGCGGTCGTCGGACTCGCTCTCGAACCGACCGCCACACCCTACTGACGCGCTGCGGGGCGCAGATCCGATCGCCGGTCGGTGTCGGTGGTGACCCTGAGGGGACCATCCCGCGACGATCGTCGATGCCTATCGAGGATTCTCGGCGCATGCCGCAGCAACGGAAGGTGGCGGCTGTGCGGTCACTCACAGCGGCACCGACTGGGGGAACGAGAACACATTGTGCGGATCGTAGGCGTTCTTCACCTGCCTGAGCCGGGGCAGGTTGGGGCCCCAGTAGGCGGTCGCGAAATCGTGCAGTTTCGGGTCGGCGTAGTTCACGTAGGCGCTGTTGCCCAGCCAGGGTTGCAGGGCCGTGCGCCCAGCCTGCACGAAGTTGTCGAAGGGCGTGGCGCTCGAAGCGGCCTTGGCGTAGGGCCAGGTCGCGGTGTACTGAACATCGGCGAGCGCGGTGCGCCACGGGAAAGCGGTGGCGCCGGGCGCCACGTCGGCGATGGCGCCCCCGAAGGCGTCGAACGACACCCCGCCCTCGACCATGCCGGTGACCGCGGAGCCCTTGCCGACGGCCGCAACGATCGCCTGCACGCCCGCCGCGGGTAGCGGCTGCTGCAGAATCGAGGACGTCGCAGCGAACGGCTGCCGCTCCGCCGGCGTCAGCGACCTGCTGATGCAGGCGGTGGCCGACTCGCCCGAACAGCCGGCCTCAGCGAGCATGGTGGCCGCGTAACTGCCGCCACCTGTGGAGCGCCGCGCCGGCGCCGGGGTCTGCGCCAGCAGGGCGTTGATCTGCGCGGCCGGCGAGCCCGAACCGATCCAGGTGCCGGCCACCAGCGCGCGTCCGCCACGGCCGGGCTCGACCAGCAGCTTGCAGGTGCTCCACAGCGCGCGGGGCGCCTTCGGCATCCATTCCTGCCAGGCGGCCAGCACCGCCGCCGCGGATGACAGGCTCCACTGCAGAAAGAACGTCTGAACAGGCGGGGCCGGGCGCACCGCGAACGTCAGTTCGGTGACCGCCGCGAAGCTGCCGCCTCCACCACGCAGCGCCCAGAACAGGTCGGCATCGGTGTCGGCGTTCACCGTGCGCAGGCGTCCGTCTGCGGTCACCACCTGGGCGGATTTGAGCTGGTCGCAGGTCAGTCCGTACGTGCGGGCCAGGACCCCGACCCCGCCGCCCAGCGTCAGCCCGGTCACCCCCACGGTGGCGCAGGAGCCGCCGCCGATCGAGACACCCTTGGCGCCGAGTTGGCTGTAGACGTCGGCCAGCAGCGCCCCGGCGCCGATCGTCGCGGTCGTGCCGCCCGCGTTCACCCGGACGGTGTTCAGCTTCGCCAGGTTCACCACCAGACCGGGCCCGGACGACCAGCCGCCGTAGCAATGACCTCCGTTGCGGATCCGCAGCGCCGCTCCCCCGTCGCCGGCGAACCGGACGCACGCGGCGACGTCCGCGGCGCTGGCGACCTCAACTATCGCCGCCGGCCCGGCTTGGGAGAAGAAGCGGGGGTTGTAAAGCAGGTTGCGCGGCTGGAAGCCACTCTGCCCGGGTCGCAGCAGCGGGCCGGACAGCTGCCGCGCCAGCTGGTCGTAGGACAGCGTGCCGGCGCGGGTGCCGGTGGCCGAGGCCGACTGCGACGGCGACGGCTTGGCCGGTGAGCTGGCGGACGACTCCGGCGACGGACGGGCACAACCCGCCAGGGCGGCGCCGATCCCGGCCAGGCCGGCGCTGCGCAGCAGGTCGCGGCGCCTGATCAGCTCGGCCACGGACCCGTCCACCCCATCTGGTCGGTTGCTCGACACCACTGCGGACCGTCGGCGACGACCGCAGCCTCGGGCGTCGACCAGCCGGTGTTCACGAGACCAGCCGTGCCGGGGTGCGGATCCGGCCCCAGCCACCGGCTACCCATGGCGGTACCGCTGGCCGGGCTTGGGCTTGCCGACCAACTGCTCGACGGTGACGAAGGTGTAGCCCTTTCGCCGCAGCCGCTCGATCACGCTTGGAATCGCGGCCACCGTGGTGGGGTGAATGTCGTGCACCAGGATGATCGAGCCTCGCCGGGTGTCACGCACCGCGGCTGCCGTCACCCGCGCCGAGTTGCGGTACTTCCAATCGAGGGTGTCCACGTTCCACAGCGCGATCCCGAGGTGCGCCCGCTTGGCGGCCAGCGCGACCCGACTGTTCGTCGCCCCGTAGGGAGGCCGCAGCAGGTCGGGGGTGGTCTTGGTCACCTTCTTGATGATCCGGACCGTCGAGTTGATCTCCCACGCGATCCTGGCGTTCGACAACAGGGGCAGCGAGCGATGGTCCCAGGTGTGCACGCCGATCGAATGCCCTGCGACGGCCACGGCACGAGCGACCTTCGGATACCTGTGTACCTGCTTTCCCAGCATGAAGAAGGTGGCCCTGACATGCGTGCGCGCCAGCGTGGCCAGCAGTTTCTTGGTGAACGGCCCAGGGCCGTCATCGAAGGTGAGCGCAATGCACTTCTTCTTGCGACAGTTGACCTTCGCGATCGCTGTGGTCGTGCGCTTCTTGGGTGGCTTCGGGGTGGCTGAGGGCGACTTCTTCGCGGACGAACGGTCGGCCTGGATGTTCGCGGCCGCAACCGCCCGGGCGGGTGGGGCCGGCACCGCGATGTCGTGGCTGAGAGCGTTCGGGCCGAGGTTGGCCGGGGGCACCTGGGCGCATCCAGAGAACAGGACGGCGGCTGCGGCCAGCCCAGCGACCCAGGATCTGTCGCTTCGGCGGCACGGGTCGAGGGCAGGGCGGGGAAGCGTTGGCATGGTCGGCTCCGTGATGGGGAAACTTCGAGAATGCCGCAAGTCTTGCCTCGGGCACTCACACAACACTCACTTCTGACGATCCGGGCTGTGACATCTTGTTGTGCGGCGTGTGTGCAGGCACCGCGCGTTTGTCTCCTGCGTCGTGGGACGACCCTGCCGTCCAGGAGCCTGCTGAACAATCATGTGCCGGCTGCGGCGCACCCGGCGGGTGATCTGAGCCCCCCATATCTGGGCCAGCATGTCCTATACGCCCTCCAGATCTGGTGGGCTCAGCTCATCCCGCCGGGCACGTCCTCGCCCGGCACAGCATTGTTCAGCAGACTCCCAGGTTCGCGCCGGCGCGCACCCGGACCGCCGCGCACCGTACCAACGTCCGCGCAAGGATCAACCAATGGCGCTGGGACGAATCTGCAGCACCTCCACCATCGCTTCGTCGCCGGCCTCCAACGCGTACTTGACCGCTCGCGCAACCGAATGCGGCGCCAGGTGATCGGACGGGTGGTAGGTGCGTCCGTCCAGTTCGTAGATCGTGCGCTGCATGTCGGTGTCGATTCGTCCGGGATGGATCGAGGTCACTTTCAGCATGCCGCGCTCCTCTTCGCGAAGAGCGTCGGTGAACGCGCGCAGGCCGAATTTGGATGCCGAATAGGCCGCCCAGCCGGGCCCCGAATGCAGTCCGAGACCGCCGTTGATCGTGACCACATGCCCCCGCTGGGCCCGCAACCGGGGCAGCAGCAGCCGAGTCAACTCAGCCACGGCGATCAGGTTCAGGTGAAGCACGCGCGACCACTCGTTCGCAGTGAGGTCCTCGATCCGGTCCCGGTTGGTGACACCGGCCGAGTGCACCACGACGTCGAGTGGGCCGAGCCGCGCGACGGCCTCGGTAACCGATGCCGGATCGGCCAGGTCGCAGATGAACGGACGCGCGACGGGAAACGTGGCAGCGACCCGCTGGGTAGTGTCGGCATCACGTCCGCCGATGAGCAGGTCGTAGTCGGGCGCGAGGGTCTGCGCGATGGCGTGCCCAAGCCCGCGGGTGGCCCCGGTGATCAGTACGGTTCGACGCTCCATAGCCGCGACCCTAGCCTCGCGCTTTCATGAGGGTGGGGTGTGACGCGGTGGTTTGAACAGCGAAA
>DAOSUG010000072.1:0-7719 GCA_035378545.1 Micropruina sp.
CCGCGAGAACGACCACCAGCGGCGCCAGGCCGCGATGACGCTGCGGCATGGCTTGGTAGCTCACGACGCTGATACCTGCCTGACCATCGACGACATACGGCTCATTGAGTCAACTCCCGGGGGTGTCCTTCCGGCAGCTCGAAGCCGACGTGCTCAATCAGGACCCGCGGCTGGACGTCCCGCTGGCCCTGGCCGACCCCGCCCGGCTGGAAAGCGACGCGGACGAGCTCGCGCAGCGGGCCGCACTGCTGGTCGCCGACGGCGACCCGTTGGCGGGGGCCGATGCCTACCAGCGGGCCGTCGAACTGGCTCGGCGTGCGGAACTCGCCCCCACTCGCTGGCTGCCCTGGGAGCTGGCGCAGGTGCAGGCTCTCAGCCTCGGTGGGCGTATCGAACAGGCGATGACCCGGGCCGGCGAGGTAGCCGTCGCGGCCCGCCGGGCGTCCGAACCGACCCTGTTCGCCGAGGCCGCGTTGGCGGTGGCGAGCCCGTGGGTGCCGCTGGGCGCCGATGCTCGCCAGGCGCAACTGATGATCAATGAGGCCCTGGACTGGCTGCCGCGCGACCAGGCGGCGCTGCGCGTCCGGCTGATCGAGGGGTCTCTGCGCGCGGGAATGGCCGGCGATGCCACCATGCTGGGCCGCCTGGGCGACGTGGAGCCGGAGTTGATGCAGCAGTCCGCGGGGCCCGATCCTGCGGTGGCGCTGGACGCCCTGCGCGCCCTGCATGCGCTCACCTGGCCGCGCCGGCAGCCGCCAACGGTGCGGCTCGAACTGGCGCAGCGGATCGCGGTGATGGCCGCCCGCGCGGGTGGCGCCGAAGCCGAGTTGGAGGCGCTGCGCCTGGCCGTCACCGCGCACATCGAACTGGCCGACCGGCTGGCCGCCGCGGCCGCCGCCGAGCATTACGGACGGCGCGCCGCCGCCGCCGGATCGGCGTTGCATCAGTGGTGGGCGGCACTGCGCAGCGAGTTGCTCGCAGCCCTGGCCGGACGGACGACGATCGCGGGGCGGCACGCCGCCCGGGCCGCTGGCCTGCAGCATGAGATCGACCCCGAGACCGTCCAGGTGGCCCTGCATGAGCGGCAACTCAGCGATGCCCTGCGCGACGGCAGGCTCGCCGAACTCGCCGCGGCGATGGACGGCCTCGACGACGACATGTCGAGCCACGACCCGCTGTACCAGATCGCCGGTGCGGCTATCGCGGCGGCTGTGGGGGAGCAGCCCACCCACGACTATCTGGCCCAGCTGCTGAAGAGCGTCCGGGGCACGTTCAGGGCGGGGGCCGGGGCGGCGCTTTGCGTGCTCGCTCTGGGGCAGGTGCCCCCGTCGCCGGTGCTGGGCGAGGCGCTGGCGGTGGAGCTGCAGGCGTTGAGCGGCTGCTGGATCCCGATCGGTGGCTCAGCCGGCGTGGGCCCGGCCGATGCCTACCTGGCCAGGTTGATCGAACTGCGCGGCGGTTCGCGCGACGAGGTCGTCCGCCGACGGTCGCAGGCGACCTCACTCGCCCACAAGTTCGCGCCCGATTGGGTGCGGTTCACCGAGCAGTTCCCCACGAAGGAGTGACTATGCCCAAAGGCACCATCGAGGACTACGCGGACGACAGCGTCACCAGCTTTGTGCTGCGCTGGAACGACTGGTCGACCGCGGACGACCGGCAGCAGATCTACGCCAGGGCCTGGAAGCTCGACCACAGCAGTGCGCTCGGCTTCATCACCGCCATGGCCAGTGACCGCAACGACAAGGTGCCCGCCCATATCGTGCACTACCTCGAGAAGCATCCCGAGTTCTCGCCGGTCTTCTTGAAGGCGTTCAAGCGAGTCAAGAAGAACAACTGGCGCTTCGGAGCCGTGGTGAACCAGTTCGACTTCTCGTTCGCTCCGGCGGTGACGCTGACCGAGAGTCGCAAGGCCGGCATCGTGATGCTGTACGTGGTCGGCGATCCAACGGTCTGACCCCCCGGGGGCCCTCGCTGCGCGGTGATCAGTGGAGTGCTTGCGAGGTGTCCGGGCTTCGGACGAAGCCTGGATCCGTGCTTGTCAGCCGCCCGACTTGCGCCGGAACTGCCGCTTGCCGCCCTGGGCGTGGGTGTTCTTCGCGCTGCCCCGCTCGGCGTCGGTGTGGTCGATGCCGCCCTGTTGGGCGGCCTGGTTCTTGCGATCGAGCGCTGCCTTGAAGGCGGCCTTGGTGTCGGCGTTGTCGTCGCTGGCGTCGGGCATGGTGACCTCCTGGCTGGGAATGCTGCCCACTGTAGCGAGTGAAGCGGACGGTGCCGCCCCAGCGGGACGGGGTTGCACAGGGAGCCGCCGGGGCGACGCAAGTATGAGCGGGGCCGGGGGCTGCGGCAGTGAATGGAGTTGGGGACTCATCACCCGCCATGAATGGGGTTGGGGACTGTAAGTCATCACCCGCCAGGACCAGAACGTGACCAATTCGATGAGCGTGAACAGGATCAGGGACCGACGGTGAGACCAGGATGCGTTCGTCAGCGCGGTTGGGGTTTGTGACGATCTCGAGATCGCTGCCCGCTGGCGGGAAGACCCGTCCACTTTCGGCTTGCAGCATTCGATCGGCTCGATGAGCGGGCCGCGCGCAGGATAGGAACCGACAGTGAGGTCTGTGACGATCTCGAGATCGCTGCCCGCTGGCGGGAAGACCCGTCCACTTTCGGGTTGCAACACGAAATCGTCGAGGCATCCCGCCATCGAGTGGCGATCTCGAGATCGCTCGGCGACTGGTCTCGACGTTCTACCAGCGAAAGGGCTGGACCGACACCAGGAGAGCGATTAGACCCAATTAAACCCGACGCCAAGAATGACGATTGAACCCGGCACCGGACGCAGGATTGAAGGGGAGTGGGGGTGCGCCCCGTCAGGGTGTGGTCGGGCGTCGGGCAACTCGCCGCGGGAGCTTGCGGAGTCGTTGAGGCTGATGGTGCGGGCGGGACGGGGTGCACCCCCACTCCGCGGCAACCAACGCAACCAACGAGGTCTCGACAAGCTCGACCAATGGAATATCAGCGTCGTGGCAGGGGTGCTGGGTAAGATCCCGGACGTTCGTCGGGATACGGAATAGGTGGTCTCGACCAAGGGTGGTTCGACGCTCGATCAACGGAATGTCAGCGTCGCGGCAGGGCCGCTTGGGAGATCCCGGCGTTCGCCGCGATGCCGGAAGCAAGGGTCTCGACCAGCGAAGTCTCCGCGCTCGACGAAAACCCCTACCGGCTCTGCTGGCGGCGGCCGAGCAGCCCGACCAGCCTCTCCACGCCGCCGTTCAGCGAGTGGCCAAGTGGTAGCGCCAGATCGGCCACGGCGTCCTGTTGGCTGCCGCCGGCGGTGAGAAGTGGGGCCTGCGGCATGGCGGCGAGCGCCGCCAGAGTTTTCCGTGCCGCCGGGACGTCCTGCAGCGTCGGTACGGCGATCACCACCGCCGCGGGCGTTTGGGCAGCGCTCGCCTGCACCCACCCGTCCGACGGCAGGCCAGGGCCCAGATACGCGACCTCGAACGCGGTCCGCTTGGCCAGCACGTCGAACGCCGCGAGCCCGAGCTCGTGGTGGCTGCCGTCCGGAATGCCGGTCAGTATCAACGGCCCGTCGAGGCTCGGCAGCGCCTCGAACGCCGCGTGCAACCGCCGCAGCACCGCGGTGGCCACGGCATGCTCCTGCCAGATCGTCACCCGGCCGGACCGCCACGCCTCGCCCAACTCGCGCAGCATGGGCATCAGCCAGCTCTCGATCAGGTCGGGGAGCGGACAGCTGTGGAACAGTGCAGTGAGCACCGCCTCGCGCCGGCTCGGCGGCAACCCGGCCTCGACGGCGACCACGAAGTCGCGCGGTTCGGGCAGGTCGTCACTCTCATGGGCACCGTCCAGGGCGACGGCGGCTGCGTTGCGGGGAGCCCAACCGGCCTGCACCAGCCGCTGCATGACACGTAACCGAATCAGGGCGGCGTCGTCATAGAGTCGGTAACCACTGGACGAGCGGTGGGGTGCGGGCAGCGGGTAGCGACGTTCCCAGGCGCGCAGGGTGGACGAACTGACCCCGGTCAGTTGTGCCGCCTGCTTGATCGTGTACACGCTGCCCTCTCCGAACCCGTCTGGCGGAATCGTACTCACCCGCTAACCTTGCACAAAGCTTGAACAGCCGTACCGATCAGGAGGAATGCGTCGTGCTTCACCGTCTGGCATCCGGCGACGCGGTGGTGCTGCTCGATCAGCAGGGCAATGCCATCGGCTTCGCACCCCGGCTTGACGTACACACGGATGCGACGCCGCTGCACCTCGCCTTTTCGAGCTACCTGTTCGATGAGTCCGGACGGTTGTTGCTCACCAGACGCGCGCTGCACAAACGCACCTGGCCGGGGGTCTGGACGAACTCGTGTTGCGGGCACCCGCTGCCGCAGGAGAGCCAGCAGGAGGCCGTCCGACGCCGCGTCGAAGAAGAGCTCGGGCTGAGCATCGAGGGCCTCACCCTGGTGCTGCCCGACTTTCGCTACCGAGCGGTCGACGCCAGCGGGGTGGTAGAGAACGAGTTGTGCCCGGTCTGGGTCGGACGGGTCAGCGCCGGCGAGCTCCGTCCGGACCCCGACGAGGTCGCCGAGTACGCCTGGGTGCCGTGGCGCGACCTGGTCAGCTCGATCGCCGCGACGCCGCAGGCCTTCAGCCCATGGGCCGTCCTCCAGGTGCCGCAGGTGGCCGCGCTGGTCGCCGCCGACGGCACCCCGTTGGTCGACCGCCTCGACGATTTGGTCGCCGCCGTGCCCGACGAAGCGGCGACGGTCGCTGCGGTCGATGCATTGGTCGCCGACGAGCTGACCAGCCTCACCCAGCAGTGGCAGTCGTGGGTGCCCGACGTCGAGGTGCTGCCCGCCGACCTGCCCGAATGGCTGAATCAACTCGCGGCGCTGGGCGGCAAGCGGTTCCGTCCACGGCTGTGTCACTGGGCGTACCTGGCCTGCGGCGGACGTCCGGGCCCGGCGTACGACAACCTGGTGCGCGCCGCCGCAGCCCTCGAGTTGCTGCACCTGTTCGCCCTGGTCCACGACGACGTGATGGACGAATCGTCCTCGCGCCGCGGCGCCCCGTCCGCCCACGTGCAGGCGGCCGGCTGGCACCGGGCGGCCGGCGCCGGCGGTGACCCCGACACGTTCGGCCGCAACCTGGCGATTCTGCTCGGCGATCTGGCGCACGCGAGGGCGACCCGGCTGGCCGACGAGTTGCCCGACGACCTGCGCGCCACCTGGCACGAACTGTGCCTGGAGCTGATCGCCGGCCAGCGTGCCGACCTGACCGGGGCGGCGGCCGGACGACGCGACCGTGAGCATGCCGAGCGCATCGCGCGGCTCAAGTCGGGCTCGTACTCGGTGTGGCGTCCGCTGCAGCTGGGTGCCCTGGCCGCCGGCGCCGATGTCGCGCAACTCGAGCGGTTGCAGGCCTTCGGCGACCACATCGGCCGCGCGTTCGCCCTGCGCGATGACCTGCTGGGGCTGTGGGGCGATCCCGCGGTGACCGGCAAGCCGGCCGGCGACGACCTGATCAGCGGCAAGGCCACGGTGATTCTGGCCCTCGCCAACGAAACCCTCACCGGTGCGGACGCGGAGCTGTTGCAGCATCCGCAGGGTCGTGTCGTCGAGGCGCTCGCCGCCCTGCAACGTGCGGGCATCGACCAGCAGGTGGAGCGCCTGATCGGTGCCGAGGTGCGGGCTGCGCGCACGGTGCTGGCCGGCGGCGGGCTGCAAGCCGACGGCACCGAAGGGCTGCTCGACCTGGCGTCGAAGATCGCGTGGCGGCAGGCATGAACTCTGTGGTTGTGGTCGGCGCGGGGCTGGCCGGGCTGTCGGCCGCCTGCCACCTGGTGGGCCGCGGCTACCGGGTCACCGTGCTCGAGGCGGCGGATCGTCCGGGCGGACGGGCGGGCGCGATCGAGCAGGACGGCTTCACCTTCGATAGCGGGCCGGTGGTGCTCACGATGCGCGGGCTGCTCAACGATGCCTTCGAGGCGGCCGGTTCGAGCGTCGAGGATCACCTGAGGCTGCAGCGCCTCGATCCGGCCTATCGGGCGCGCTTTCACGACGGATCCGTGCTGCATGTGCGGCACGGCCACGAGGCGATGCACGACGAGATCGCCACCCACTGCGGGGCCGCGGACGCCAAGGCCTTCGACGAGTTCGTGGTGTGGCTCAAGGCGTTGTACGCCGCCGAGTTGCCGCACTTCATCGACGCCAACTTCAACTCACCGCTCGACCTGCTGCGGCACCCCGTCGCGGCGGCGAAGCTGCTGCAGCTGGGGGGGTTCGGCCGGCTCGGCCCGTCCATCGAGAAGCGGTTCCGCGACGAGCGGCTGCATCGCATGTTCTCGTTCCAGGCCATGTACGCGGGGCTGCCGCCGGCGCTGGCGCTGGCGCTGTACGCGGTGATCACCTACATGGACTCGATCGAGGGCGTCTGGTTCCCCGAGGGCGGCATGCGGGCGATGGGCCCGGCGATGGCCGAAGCGATCACCGCCGCCGGCGGTGAGGTGCGCTGCAGCACGCCGGTCGAGCGGGTGCTGCGCCGTCCGGACGGCTCGGTCACCGGCGTCCGATTGGCCGACGGTTCGGCGCTCAGTGCGGACGCGGTGGTGGTCACCGTCGACCTGCCGGTCGCCTACGACACGCTGCTCGACCTGCAACCGCCGCGGGTGGTGCGCCGCAAGCCGCACTACTCGCCCTCGTGCGTGGTGTGGCATGCCGGGTTGGCCGGCGAGCCCGAGGCCGATGCCGTGCATCACACCATCCACTTCGGGCAGCAGTGGCAGGGCGCTTTCGACGACCTGATGGTGCGCGGCACCCTGATGCAGGACCCGTCCCGGTTCGTCTGCCGGCCCAGCCTGGACGACCGGGCGGCCGCTCCCGAGGGCACCCAGACCATGTACGTGCTCGAGCCGACGCCCAACCTCGTCGACGGCGAACTGGACTGGGGGGCCACGTCCCGCGCGGCGATGCGCGAGCGGCTGTACGGGTTCGTGGCCGAGTCCGGCTACCCCACCGACGTGCTCACCGAGCGGCTGGTCACCCCGCAGGACTGGCTCGAGGAGGGCATGGCCGCCGGCACCCCGTTCGCGCTGGCGCACACGTTCATGCAGACCGGGCCGTTCCGCCCGTCCAACGTGCGACGGGAGGCGCCCGGCCTGGTCTTCGCCGGCTCGGGTACGACGCCCGGGGTGGGTATTCCGATGGTGCTGATCTCGGGCAAGCTGGCCGCGCAGCGGGTCGACGAGGTGCTGCGGTGAGCGGCAGCATGCCTCCGGCGAGGCGTCGGGTCGTTCGGCGAAGCGGGGTGTCGTGATGAGCCCGTCGGCCGACCAGATCGCCCGCGGTTTGCGGCGCAGTGCCGAACTCACCCGGCAGCACGGCACCACCTACTGGTGGGGAACGCTGCTGCTGACCCGCCAGCAGGCCCGCGACGTGGCCGCGGTCTATGCGGTGTGCCGGCTGGCCGACGACCTGGTCGACGAGCAACCCGATCCGGTGCGAGCCGAGGCCGACCTGACCGCCTTCCGCGACGAGTTCTACGCCGCCTGGGACGGTGCACCCACCGACAACGACGTGCTGGCCGCCGCGAGCGAGGTCGTCCGGCGGCGGGGGATTCCGCGGCACTGCTTCGACCGGTTCTTCGCCGCGATGGCCCTCGACCTGACCCGCACGTCGTGGGCGTCGTGGCCCGACCTGCGCGACGGCTACA
>DAOSUG010000073.1:0-7698 GCA_035378545.1 Micropruina sp.
TCACAGGGCCGGGCGAAGCCAGCACCACGCGCACCTCGACGCCGAAGTCCTTGAGCTTTTTCTCGATCAGGCGCGAGGTCATCTCGAGCGTGTCGGCCGACACCGTTTCCTGGCGCGCCTGGGCGGCGTCGAGCCGGCGCGGGTCCTGACCGGCTACGTCGATGCTTCCGGCGCAGGTCAGCGCGCCCTGCAGCGCCCACAGCAGCGACGACTTGCCGGCCCCGTTGCGACCCAGCAGGCTGGTCACGGTGCCGGCGACCAGGTCGAGGTCCACCGCGTTGACGGCCACCAGTTGGCCGTAGCGAACCTCGAGGTCCCGGGTGCGGAGCGCGACCGGCTCGGTGCTCACCGGCACCCGGTCGGGCGGGGTGGGCAGCACGTCGTCGGACGCCACCCGGCGGCGCGCCTCACGCACGCTGAGCGGCACCTCGGGCCAGCCCAACACCCGGGCGAGCTCGGCCAGCGGGGGCGTGATGCTGGCGTGGGCCAGCACTTGGGCCGGCGGGCCGTGCACCACCCGTCCGTCGCCGGGCAGGTAGAGCATCGAGTCGGCGGCCTGCATCACCCGCTCCAGCCGGTGTTCGGCCAGCACCACGGTCAGGCCGACATCGTGCACCAGGGTGCCGATGGCGGCCAGCACGTCCTGGGCTGCGGTCGGGTCGAGCGCCGAGGTGGGTTCGTCCAGCACCAGAATGCGGGGCTGCGCTGCCAGCACGGCGGCGATCGCGACGCGCTGCTGCTGGCCGCCGGACAACTCCACCAGCGGACGTCGGCGCAGGTCCGCGATGCCCATCAGGTCGAGCGTCTCCTCGACCCGTTTGCGCATCGCCACGGGTGCGATGCCGAGCTGTTCCATGCCGTAGGCGATCTCGTCCTCGACGGTGTCGGTGACGAAGCCTCGCAGCGGGTCCTGGCCGACGTAGCCCACCACGTCCGCCAGATCGCGTGGACGGTGGGTGGCGGTGTCGCGGCCGTCCACCAGCACCCGGCCGGCCAGGGTGCCGCCGGTGAAATGTGGAACCAGTCCGTTGATGGCGCCGAGCAGGGTCGACTTGCCCGACCCGGTCGGGCCGATCGCCAGGCACAGGTCGCCCTCGCGCAACTCGAAGCTGACCCGGTCGAGCACCGGAGCCCCTGCGCCGGCGTAGGTCACGCTGACCCGGTCGAAACTGATCACCGCCATGTCGGCTCCGGTTCGTTGGTGCGGGGCCGCAGCAGGCGCACCCGGGTGTCGTTGCGGGTGGATTCGACGGCGGTCGCGCGTCGTTGCCTGGTCAACGGCAGCGGTGCGAGCACCAGGGCGATCACCAGCAGCATCGGTGCGCTCACCGTCGGCCACACCAGCGGGTTGGTGGTGGGGCTGAGCGCGAGCGGGTCGAGTAGCGCGGCCAGGGCCGGGCTGAGCGCGTCCGGGTCGAGCCAGCCGAGCCCGAGCACGATCACCGCGCACAGCACACCCGAGAGGGCGACGAGGGTCTCCGTGCTGCGCCAGGGGTGCGGACGGTACGTGGTCACCTTCAGCCGTGCGCCGGCGGCCTTGAGCCCGATGCCGGCGCCGACCATACCGAGCACCATCAACCACAGTGCGACCTGCCAGTACGTGGAGCCGAGCAGCAGGAAGACCCCGAGGGTGGCCGCCATGGACGACAGCAGCATCAACGGCAGGGTGCCCCGGGTGGGCAGCCCGCTGGTGCGGGCGAAGCCACGTGATTCCATGCCGGCCGCGAGCGACAGCGACCGGTCGATGGCATCGGCCAGCACGGGCATCGCGACCGTGCCGAGCGCACGCAGGTTGGTGGTCGAGGCGCCGCGCAACCGGCGGGCCCGGCGCACCCGTTGAATGCTCTCGATCAACTGCGGCGCCACGCTGAGTGCGATCACCACGGCCGTGGACGCCTCGTACAGGGCGGCCGGCACCGAGCGCAGCGCCTGGCGCGGGTTGGCCAGTGCGTTGGCCGCACCGATGCAGAGCAGCATCACGGCCAGCCGCAGCGACTCGTACAACGTGGCGACGACGGCCTCGGCGGTGACCACTCCGCCCAGTTGAATGCCCGCGGCCCAGTCCGGTAGCGGAACGGACGGCAGGGTGAACAGCACGGTTTCGCCGGCCGAGCCGCCGAGCAGAATCCGGAAGAACAACCGCATGCCGATCACGAACAACGCCAGCAGCAGGTAGACCCGCACCGACTTGGCCCAGGGTGCGTCACTGCGCCGCAGCATCACCACCACGACCATCGCGGTGGCGATCAGCAGCAGGAGCAGCGGGTTGGTGGTGCCGTTCACGGCGATGCCGATGCTGATCGCCCAGCACCACCAGGCCCACGGATGCAGTGAGTTGGTCAGGGCTTGCGTCCCTTCAGCAGCCACCAGCCGCCGAGGCCTCCGCCGGCGAGCACGACGACCGAGCCGACGACGATCGCGCCCACGGGGCTGCCGGCGTTGCCGCTTGCCGCGGCGGTGGCGCTGGGTTCCTGCGCCGCGACGTCGGTCCCGATGCCGGACGGGTCGTTGCCGGGGGCTTCGGTGGTGGTGGCAGTGGTTGTGGAAGCAGCGGAGGCGGACGTCGCTGCCGTCGCCTTCGCGGACGCCTTGCCGGTCGCCGTCGCGGTCGCGGAGGAGGTCGCCTTTGCCGAGGCCGTCCGGCTCGCTGTCCTGGTGGCCGAGGGAGACGCCTTGGGAGTGTTGGTTGACTTCGAAGGCTTCGGCGTCGGCTTGCTGGTGGTTTTCGTCGGCGTCGGACTCGGCGAAGAGGAGGCGGCGGGCGGCTTGGCGCCCGGGCCACTGTTACCGCCGCTGATCGAGACGTAGTGCCAGCCTTCGGCGGTGCCCCGCTTGGGCTTGAAGCCGCCCGCGCCCAGGTTGGAGTAGCTCCACGACGACCAGTCCCCGTCGGACTGTTGCGTGGCATGCCAGTACGACCAGTAGGCCTTGTTGATGTCGGGCTTGGACGGCTTGCCGTTCAACTTGAAGACGAAGCCGTCCTCGACCACGGGGGCGAAGCCGGCGCTGCGCAGCGCGGCCAACCCGGTGGCGTAGCTGGTGGCGCATCCGGTGCTGGTGCCGCCGCCGAGCGAACCGAAATCGACCACCACCCAGACGCCGCTGCATGAGGCGGCCTGCGGCAGCGACGGTGCCTGCGGCACCGAGGCCTGCTGGGCGGTGGACTGTGCCGCGCTGGTCTGCGCGGCGCCGACCGAGGCGGGCGCACAGGCGCTGACGGCGAAGGCCGCCAGCGCCAGTGCGAGGAACCTCTTCTTCACTTGGTGACCTTCGCGGTTGCCGTGGACGTGCGCGACACCGTCTGCAGACCGCTGCCGCTGGCCGTCACCTTGACCGTGATCGTCTTGCCCACGTCGGACTTGGTCAGCTTGTAGGTCGCCTTGGTGGCCTTCGAAATCGCCTTGCCCGAGCGATACCACTGCAGGACGACCTTGGTGGGCGTAGGCGTCCAGGTGCCGGGGGTCGCGGTCAGGGTCTGGCCCACCTTCGTCTTGCCGGCGATGGTGACGTTCCCGGTGCTGCTGTAGCCCTTGGGCGGCCGGGTGAACGCGGTCGTGGTCGCGTCGCCGGTGTACACCTTCCAATACCAGCCTTCAGCAGCGCCCTTGGCAGGCTTCGAGTCCGCAGCCCCCAGTTGGTATTCCTGCCATTCGCCCCAGCTGCCGTCAGCCTTCGGGTTGGCGTACCAGTAACTCCAGTACTTGCTCGTGGGCGTCCAGGGAACGAGGGTCTGCGGGAAGCCGTTGATGCGAGTGAGAAGGCCGGACTTGTCCTTGGCGAACGAGAAACCGGCACTCTTCAGAGCGTCCAGCCCGTTGCCGAACTTGGTCGCGCAACGCACGGTGTCCTGCCCGTTGCCGCGATCCACCAGCACCCACACGCCGGTGCACGACGTGGTCGCCTTGGGCAGCGACGGCGGGTTCTTCGGGCACTTACCCAGGTTGAACGACACGTCCAGCAGGGACGTGCCGGTGATCAGGTACAACGCGTTGGCGGTGGCCATCACGTTGGAGTCGGTACCCGCGTCCAGCGCGTTCGGAAAGCCGCCGTCCGCGTTCTGCACGCCTCCGAGCCAAGCCTTAGCCTTGGCTACGGCGGCGTCCTGACCACCGGTGGCCTTGAGCGCCGAGGCGACCAGTCCGGTCGAGTCGACGGGGGAGTAGGCCTCCCAGTAGCCCTCGGAGGTCTGGTGGTCCGTGGCCCATGTGGTGGCCGAGCTGAGCTGTGGCTTGAGTTGGCCGATCGCCTTCAGCGCCAGGGTGCCCATGGCTGTGGTGTCGGGGTCGGCGTTGAAGGTGCCGGCCGGGAACTCATAACCGAAGGCGCCGTTGTCGCCCTGCTGGCTGAGCAGATTGGTCAGCAGCGTGACGGGAATGGTGGCCTTGGCCCGCTTCAGCGCGATGAGGCCGAGGCTCTGGCTGAAGGCCGACTTAGAACCGCCGATCTGCCCGTCGGCGGGCAGGCTCTTGGTGATCAGCGAGACCAGGTTGTACCCGGCGAACTTCTTCGGATCGAGCCCGAGCGAGGTCACCGTGATCGCCAGGTTGGCCGCGCGCGCCTGGTTGAGCTTCTTGCCCGAGTAGAGGTAGCTCTTCGCGTTCTTCTCGATCTGCTTCACCAGGGTGCGCGTCGCCGGCGCGTAGGTGCAATCGTTCGTGGTGGCCAGGCCGAGGGCCGCGGTCATCGACGCTGCAGCGCCGTCGCTGCTCGTCGGCAGGTTCTTGACCAGGAAGTTCGCGGCCTTGGTGGCGTTGGGTTCGGCGGCCTGCGCGTGCGGGGCCGACAGGGTGAGCGTAGAGACTGCGAGTGCGGCTGCTGCCCCGACAGCCGTCACCCGCTTGAGCACTGGGTGCATCTGGATCCTTTGGTCGTGCGTGCCACTCGAAGGGCTCCAGACCAGATGTCGGGCTCCCCCGCGTACCACGACGGGTTGGTGATGAGCCGGATCCGGGCAGGCATTCCGACTTCGCCATTGCTGGCGTCACGGCTGCGGGTCAGTCCCGGCTTCTCACCGGATTCCCCTGCACGATTCAGGTGATCGACACGATAGCCCAACCGCACCCCTTGTGTCGCAGGGGTCGAGGATCAGCGACGACTGCGCGAGGCGGCCGCAGCGCCGCCGAGGAGCAGCAGCAGTAGTGCGCCCACCGTCCACATGACAGCCGGATCGGTACCGGACGGCGTGGCCGGAGCGGAGGTTTCCGGGGCCGCCGTCGCGGTCGACTCAGGCGCCGCGGTCGCTGTCGGTGTCGCGGTGCTCAGCCCGATCGTTGCGTAGGTCTGGTCCGTCAACGCGAAGATGCCCTGCTGGGTGGCGAGCAGGTTCGCCTTGTTGTCCAGACCCGTGCTGAGTGCCCCGGAGGCGAGCTGTTTCGAGATCACGTAGGCCGTGGCCCTGGTGGCCTGCTCGGAGCCGGCCGCGAACAGCGGGCCCACCACCCCGGTGGAGTTCACCGGTGAGTAGTTCTGCCACGAGCCGTCCGCCTGCTGGGTCGAGGCGAGCCAGGCCAGGGCGTCGGTCGCCGCGGCCTTCGCCTTGGTCGAGCCGGAGGCCTGCAGGCCCAACACCGCCATCGCCGTGCTGTCGGGATCGGCCGCGGAGCACGCACTGCCCTTCTTGAACGGGTAGGGGGCACAGCCGAAGCCGCCACCCGTGGTGCCGGTGCGCGGCTCGGCGTAAGTGAGCAGATAATCGACCATCGAGTCGGGAATGGACGCGCCGCTGCGGCTGAGCGCCACCATCGCAAGCCCGGAGCTGAAGGGGCCGGGAAAGGCGCCGAACGAGCCGTCCGCGCCGATGCCACCCTCGATGGTGGTGACCAGGTCCACGCCGCCGAAGCTTCTCGGGTCGGCGTGCGCGGCGACCGCGGCCAGGGCGAGCTTGGCGGCCCCCGACACCCCGGACGCGTCCGGCTTCACGAACGCGGCCGCCTCGCCCTGCAGGACGGCGAGGATATCGGCGATCTGAGCGTCGTAGCGGGCATCGCCGGTCGAGGCGAGGGCGAGCAGCGAATCGGCGGCCGAACCGACCTCTCCGAAGCGTGTCGCCCCGCTGGCCTTGAAGGTCGACACGATGTAGTCGGCTGCCTTGGTGGCCTCGGTTCCGCTCGCGCGCGCGGGCGAAGCGACCGCGAAACAGCTCAGCAGGGATGCCATCAGTAGCACCAGGACGCGTCTGATCAGGGCCATGGCGAGGGTCCTTTCGAAGGGACCTACCACGCTAGCCGACGCGAGCCGGGCCGTGGGGAAGTGGGCACGCACCCACAGACCGCGTCCGAGAACCATCGAGCCGGAAACGCCCGGATGCACCGGTGATCACCGAAACGGGAACCGGGCGATCGGCTCGCAGTTCGACGCTTTCATGGCGCACAACTGCGCCGGCCTGCGGGCAACCACCCGGTTCGCCCTCGCGCAACTGGCCGCCACCCGTGCGGGAAGCATTGATCCATCGCTGGTCGAGCGTGTCGTACCGGTGCGATGAGGGGCTTTCGACACGCTCGACCCGCGGGTCACGTGGTGATCAGCGCATCTTCAGCTGCCGCTCGCCGCGGCAGTCATCGGATCAGGGCTCAGCCCGTCGGCGGCAGCGGGTCTTCAACACGCCTGGTCGGGCGGGGTGCCGGCCCACTCGACCAGGTGAGTGGCGATGCTTCAGCTGAGCGGTTTGCTGGTGTCGGCATCGGGACCCTCGGGCGGGGCGTCCAACGCGCTGGCCTCGGTGTCGCCGAAGCTGTCCACCGGTTGGTCGGTGCTGCCGAAGTCGTTGACACCCGACTCGCCGACATCGCCGCCGTAGGAAGTGTTGAGGTCGCCGGCATCGTCGCCCGGCAACGACTCGGGGCTCGGATCGGCTTCGCCACTGCTGCCGCGAGCCTCGGCGTCATCGAGCGACCCGACCTCGGCCGAGGTGGAAAGCTCATCGGCGGCGTCTTCGACCGAGTCGCTCACCGGCACGTCGTGGGCGCTGCTCACGGTGTCCGCGGCGCTGGGATCATCCGGTGTGCCAGCCGGGTCCACCGGGTCGCCGGCCGGGTCCGCCGGGTCGCCGATCGGGTCCACCCCGTCGCCGGCCGGGTCCGCTGCCGGGGTGTCGTCGTCACCATCGAGACGGTCCTTGATGTCCTCGAATGCGTGCTGGCCCTTCTCAACGGTGTCGGAGGCGAATTCCTTCACGTTGTCGAACGCATCCTCAGCGAACTCCTTCACCTGCTCGCCCAGGTCTTTCGCCTTGGCGACCAGGTCGTCAAGAATGTTGCCGCTGTCGTTGTCAGCCACGCCGAACTCCTTCGAACTGTCGGGTCGGGCCATCCGCCCTGTGCCGCCAACAGTAGGCAGGTTCAGGCATCACCGGTAGAGGCGCCGGACAGTGCTCGTCGAACCGCGAACACTCGAAAACCCTTCGCGCTTCCGACGCGCTCACACGACCAGCCTTGGTCGATCAGCCAGCGCTGCAACGAATCGGCCCCCAGGTTGCGGCCGACCACCAAGCGGGCCACTCCGCAGGGCTTGAGCTTCGGTAGCCAGTGCAGCAGTAACTCGTGCAACGCCGCCTTGCCGATCCGGATCGGCGGGTTGGACCAGATCTCGTCGTAGCGCGCGTCCGGTTCGACCGCGTCCGGTTGAAGGGTGCGTACCCGCTCACCGACCCGGTGGGCCCGGGCGTTGTCGGCAGTCAGTGTGAGCGCGCGCGGGTTGACG
>DAOSUG010000074.1:0-7667 GCA_035378545.1 Micropruina sp.
ACCAGCATCAGATCGCCCATGCGGAACCGACGCTCGCCCCAGTCACCGGTGATAGTCCCTGAGCCCTCGCGGGCTAGCAGGAACTTCACACAGTCATATACCTCCGGCGCTACAGGGTGCGCGTAGTGGCCGGTCTCGACGCGCACCGGCCACCGAACCACGCCGCTCGCTGCGCTGTCGATCTCACCGCTGCTTGCCTCCATGGCTCATCCCCAGCGAGCTCACTCTTCGAAGGTTCCGGAAGCTAACGCACCAACTTCGTCGCGCGGATGATCGCTGAGTGCATGTCATCGGCGACTTGGTGGGTGAACTCGACGGTAGGGTCGGTGAATCCGGCTGCGGCGAGGCCCTGAAGGTATTCACTCTTGGAGAGCGCGCCGGCGATGCACCCCACGTATGAACCGCGCTCGGCTCGTTCGGCCGGGGTGAGATGGTCTTCGGCGACGACATCGGAGATGCCGATTCTTCCGCCGGGAGCGAGCACACGGAACATCTCCGCCAGGGCGGCCGGCTTGTCTGTCGACAGGTTGATGACGCAGTTGGAGATCACGACGTCGACTGCGCCGTCGGGTAGGGGTACATCCTCAATAGTGCCTTTGAGGAACTCGACGTTGGTCGCTCCCGCGTTCGCGGCGTTGGTGCGTGCCAGGTCGAGCATCTCGTCGGTCATGTCAACGCCGTAGGCGAATCCGGACTGGCCGACACGGCGTGCGGAGAGCAGGACATCGATTCCGCCCCCGGAACCGAGGTCTAGGACGCGCTCGCCCTCGCACAGCTCTGCGACCGTGGTTGGGTTGCCACATCCCAGACTCGCCTCGATCGCCTCCAGCGGCAACTCGGCAGCCTCCGTCGCGTCGTAGAGCCCGGCCCCGAAGCCACCGATGTCAGCGCCGGGATTGCCGCAGCAGGAAGCGGGTGAGCAGCAGGTACTGTCCGCCAGCAGGTCGGTGTTGTGAGCGCCGGCGCGGACTGCCGTTGCGGCTTGCGCGTAGCGGAGGCGTACCTGCTCACGGACAGCGTGACCGGCGTCCCGGTCCGAGGCGGTGGAGAGCTGGCGAAGTTGGTTCACACCCACGGGAGGGGTGTCGCTGTAGGGCACGACGGCGACCCGGCCGGTCTGCGCCTGGGCCTCTCGCAGAGGTGTTTGTTCGGCGTTGATCCGTTCGGCCAGCAGGGGGCTGGTGGTGTCGGTCGGGGTGAGGGAGCGGTTGACGATCCATCCCCAGGTGGTGATGTTGGCTCGGGTGAGGTCGGCGGCCAGGCCGGTGGCCTCGAGGACGGGGGTGGTCTCGGGCAGTGTGACGACGATGACGCTGGTGTTGTCGGGGTCCTGGAGTCGGGCCAGCGGCGTGAGCCCGGCCTGCTCGGGCAGGTTGCGGACGACCTCGCGGTGGTAGGAGCCGGTGGCGTCCATGAGGAGCAGGGTGTGTCCGGTGGGGGCGGTGTCCATGACCACGAACCGGTGGGCGGATTGCTCGACGGCGGCGGCGAAGGCCTGGAAGACGGCCACCTCTTCGGTGCAGGGCGAGCGCAAGTCCTCGGCGAGGTTGGCCCGACCGTCGGCGTCCAGGCCCGCGCCCTTGGTGTTCATGACGTGGCGCCTATAGTCGGCCACGGCCTGGACGGGATCGATACTGGAGACCTCGAAGGGCGCCGCTTCGCCGACCGTCCAGGCGAGATGCGCGGCCGGGTCGGTGGTGGTCAGCAGCACGTCCTTGCCGCGGTCGGACAAACCGACGGCGATCGCCGCAGCCATCGTCGTCTTCCCGACGCCGCCTTTCCCCACGACCATAATCAATCCGTGGTCCTTGGCCGCCAGCTGCTCGATCGTCGCGGCCAGAGAATCCGACGAGCCGGCGGGGGCGTTGGCGCGCGGTGCGGCTAACGCCGGGGTGTGGTCCGGGGCCTCGGAGAGCAGCGTGGTGAGGGCGTCGAGGCCCATCACGTCGCGGGAGCGCAGCGGGAGCCGGTCGATCGCCAGCCCGGCGAGGTTGACGGGCATGGCGGCGATGGCGGCGGTCTCCTCGGCGCGGATCGCGTCGGCCAGGACATCGGAGATGGGTTCGCTGGGGAGGATGCCGTTGATGACCAGGTGGGTGGCGTGGACGCCTGCTTCGGCGAGTTCGTCGGCGGTGCGGGACGCCTCGGCCAGCGATGAGGTTTGTGGGCGGGCAACCAGGCCCAGTCTCGTCACGGACGGGTCGGCCAGGGCGGTGAGCGCGTCGGCGTAGGTGGTGCGGGTCTTGTCGAGGCCGGCCATCGGACCGAGGCAGGACGCATCGCCGAGCCCGTCTTCGAGGAAGGAGGTCCATTCGCCGGGGAGCTTGAGCAGCCGGACGGTGTGGCCGGTCGGGGCGGTGTCGAAGACGATGTGGTCGTAGCCTCGCGCGATGTCGTTGCCGGCCAGGAAGGCGGTGAACTCGTTGAACGAGGCGATCTCGGTGGTACAGGACCCGGAGAGCTGCTCGGTGACGTCGGCGAGGTCCTTGACCGAGAGGAAGTCCCGGATCGGGGCGAGGGCGCGCCCTCGGTACTCCTCGGCGGCGGCCTCGGGGTCGATCTCCAGCGCGTCGAGCCCGGTAACGCCGACAATCGGGGTGATTGCGTACCCGACCCGCTGGTCGAAGACCTGGCCGACATTCGAGGCCGGGTCGGTGGAGACCAGCAGGACCCGGTTGCCCCGGCGGGCGAGGTCGACCGCGGCGGCGCAGGCGATGCTCGTCTTCCCGACACCGCCCTTCCCGGTCAGGAACAGGAACCTCGGCGGGTTGTGCAGCAGCTCGATCATCTCCGATCAGCCCTACGCCTGAGAGCCGGACTGGATGGTCACCGACTGGTCCGAACCGCAGCATCCCGACGACACCGGGGCCTCGTCGCCACAGCACACCGACGCTGCCGGGGTGGGCGTGGCGCTACCGCAGCACCCGGTCGCCGTGTTTTCGGCGGGCGCCTCGACGCCGGCGATCCGGGCCAGCTCGGCGCGGGAGGGGTAGCGTCCGGTGGCAACCGTCACGTCGTCGGCCACGATCAGCGGCAGCCCGGACGCGCCGACCTTCTGCACGAACGCCCGCGCGACGGCGCTGTCAGCGAACGCGGCGGGGTCCTGGGCCAGGTTCGCCCGGCGCACCGACACGCCTTGCCGGGTAAGCCAGTCGAGGTCGGCGGTGAAGTCGACCAGCGCCTGGTCGGGGTCGGGGCCACACACCCCGGTGTTGCAGCACAGCGGGCCTTCGAAGACCTGGATCATGAGGACGCCTCTCTCGGATTGATGTTCGTCAATATGAAGGCTAGGGCTCATATCGACGTCTGTCAATCTGAGGTGGTAAGCTGGCGCGCATGGTTCAGCACCTCCCGATCATCGACTGCGCCCCACAGGGCGCGTCGGCGCTCGCCGACGAGGAGGCCGAGCGGGTCGCCGCCACCTTCAAGGCACTCTCCGATCCGGTCCGGGTCAAGCTGCTGCATCACATCTCGGCGAACTGCTGCTCCAGCGTGTGCGCCTGTCACATGCCCGACAGTCTTGGCATCAGCCAGCCAACCCTCTCCTACCATCTGGCCCGGCTGGTCAAGGCCGGGCTCATCAGCCGGGAGATGCGCCACAAGTGGGCGCACTACCACGCCACGCCGCAGGGCCTGGCGACCGTGCGAGCGTTCCTCGCCGGACTGCCGGACCCGGACAACTGCTCGGCGGACCCGTCGATCACCTGCTGACCCACCAGGCCCACGACAACCCTCCCGACCGACTCCGCCTCGAAAGCCGCGACGCCGCGGGGGCCAGCCTGCCCGTGGCGTCCGAACAGCACCCGCCGCCGCTCCCGGGTTGCATCTTGCTTCGATCTCCTTCAATATAGATACATGTCGATGCAAGATGTGGAACTAGTGATCGTCGGGTCCGGCCCAGCCGGATACACCGCAGCCATCTACGCCGCGCGAGCAGGCCTCGCGCCGGTCGTCCTGGCTGGATCGGTGACGGCCGGCGGAGCGCTGATGACGACCACGGAGGTCGAAAACTTCCCCGGCTTCACCGACGGCATCCAAGGCCCCGAGCTGATGGAAGCGATGCGCGCCCAGGCAGAGCGCTTCGGCGCCCGCATCATCTATGACGACGCGACCTGTCTTGCACTCACCGAATCCACGAAGGTCATCGAGACCAGCAGCAGCGGAACCTTCCAGGCGCGCGCCGTGATTCTGGCGATGGGGTCCGCATATCGCAAGCTCGGTCTCCCTGAGGAAGCGCGACTCTCGGGACATGGCCTGTCATGGTGCGCGACCTGCGACGGCTTCTTCTTCCGTGACCGGGAAATCGCGGTCATCGGCGGTGGCGATTCCGCAATGGAAGAAGCACTGTTCTTGACGCGCTTCGCTGCCAAGGTCACGCTCGTCCACCGGCGCGGCGAGTTCCGGGCGTCCCGGATCATGGCCGAGCGGGCATTGGCCGACCCCAAGATCGAGGTCGCATGGAACAGCGAGGTGGCCGCGATCCTCGGCGAGGCGAACGTCACCGGTCTGCGCCTGCGCGACACGGTCACAGGCACCGAAAGAGTGCTGGATGTGGCGGGCACTTTCGTCGCAATCGGGCACGACCCGCGCTCCGAGCTTGTCGCCGACCAGGTGTCCACCGACGCCGAGGGGTACGTCATCGTGGCCCATCCAACGACACGCACCAACGTGGCCGGCGTGTTCGCCGCCGGTGACCTGGTGGATCACAACTACCGGCAGGCGATCACGGCCGCTGGCACCGGCTGCGCCTCTGCCTTGGACGCGCAGCACTATCTGTCGACTCTCGATCTGCCCACCCAGATCGAGAGTCCCACTCTGGAGGTTTCCGCATGAGCATCACCCCCGTCACCGACGCCACGTTTGTCAGCGAAGTGCTCGAATCAGAGCTTCCGGTCGTAGTTGATATCTGGGCTGCGTGGTGCGGCCCATGCAAGGCCATCGCTCCGATCCTGGAGCACTTGGCCGCCGAGTATGCGGGCCGGGTCAAGATCGTCAAGATCGACGCGGACGCCAATCCCGAGACCGTGACCACAACTGGTGTCACCTCGATCCCCACTCTTTCCTTCTACCGCGACGGCGAGCGGGTCGACATGCTGATCGGCGCGCACCCAAAGCCGTCCATCGCCGCGAAGATCGACGGACTCCTGGCATGACCGCGACCGCAACGGCGCCCACACGCGCCACTCCGAAGCGCCTGTCCGCCCTCGACCGTTGGCTGCCGCTGTGGATCGGACTGGCGATGATCGCAGGCCTCCTACTCGGTCGTCTCGTCCCCGCCGTCTCCGATGTGCTCGCTCACCTGGAGGTGGGAGGCATCTCGGTACCGATCGGGCTGGGGCTGCTCGTGATGATGTACCCCGTGCTCGCAAAGGTCCGCTACGACAAGATCGCGGCCGTCACGGGCGACAAGCGCCTCCTCGTCTCATCCCTGGTGCTGAACTGGATCCTCGGCCCGGCGGTCATGTTCGCCCTCGCCTGGCTGTTCCTGCCTGATCTGCCGGAGTACCGAACGGGGCTCATCATCGTGGGACTGGCCCGCTGCATCGCGATGGTCGTGATCTGGAACGACCTGGCCTGCGGCGATCGAGAGGCCACCGCCGTGCTGGTTGCGATCAACTCCATCTTCCAGGTCGTCGCGTTCTCGCTGCTCGGCTGGTTCTACCTCACCGTACTGCCCGGCTGGCTCGGCCTCGATACCCAAGGTCTGGAAGTGTCAGTGGGGCAGATCGCGCTGAACGTCCTGGTCTTCCTCGGCGTCCCGCTCATCGCCGGGTTCGCCTCGCGGTGGATCGGCGAGAAGCGCCGGGGACGCGACTGGTACGAGAACCGATTCCTCCCCAGAGTGGGGCCGTGGGCGCTCTATGGGTTGCTGTTCACCATCGTGCTGCTCTTCGCACTCCAAGGCGAAGCGATCACATCCAGTCCGTTCGATGTCGCCCGGATCGCCCTGCCGCTACTGGTCTACTTCGCGCTGATGTGGTTCGTCGGGCTCTTGCTCGGCAAGGGTCTCGGACTGGGCTATGCCCGCTCCACCACACTGGCGTTCACGGCGGCGGGCAACAACTTCGAACTCGCCATCGCGGTCGCGATCGGCACCTTCGGCGCGGCATCTGGACAGGCCCTCGCAGGGGTCGTCGGCCCGCTTATCGAAGTTCCCGTGCTCGTCGGCCTCGTCTACGTCTCGCTGTGGGCCGCACGCGCCTGGTTCCACACCGACCCCTACGCTCCGGACACCGCTACGACCGACCTGAGGAGGACACCATGACCGAAACACCCACAACGGTCGAGACGTGCGCACCCGCCGAGGCGCACGCGATCGGCCTCGATGCGGCCACCGCCGTGGCCAACACGTTGAAGGCGCTGGCCGATCCGCTCCGGCTCCGGATGCTGTCGGCCATCGCCACCGACCCGCGCGGCGAGTCCTGCGTCTGCGACCTCGCCGAACTCGCCGACGTCTCCCAACCCACCGTCTCCCACCACCTGAAGGTCCTGAAGGACACCGGCCTGCTCAGCTCCCAACGGCGCGGCACCTGGGTGTACTACCGCCTCGTCCCCACCCGACAGGCGGCCGTCACCGCCCTCCTGGACGGCTTCGCATCCACGGTCGCCGCCGATCCTGCAGAGGATCGGCCCGAGTCGCCGCGTGAGGTCGACTCGCACGTCATCGATCGCCTCGCCGAAGAACTGGCCGACGAATACGACACGCTGAGTCGCGACCTGGTGGTCACAATGGTGCGAGAGTCCTACGCCGGCCTCCTCCGGTCCGCGAAGATCGCCCGACACCTTGTACCACTCACCGAGCGCTTCGCCCGCCAGCGCCTCACCGACCTCACCCGCGACCGCGAGACGGGTGTGCCGCAGGTGTTGTTCGTGTGCGTACAGAACGCCGGCCGCTCCCAGCTCGCGGCCGCGCTGGTCAACCAGATGGCCGATGGCAAGGTCGTCGCCCGCTCCGCCGGATCACGACCGGCACCAGATGTCCACCCGCACGTGCGCTCGCTGCTCACCCAGATCGACGGCGAGGACGCCGCCACCGCGCGGTTCCCCAAGCCCCTTACCGACGACGCGGTCCGCGCCGCCGATGTCGTCATCACCATGGGCTGCGGCGACGTGTGCCCGATCATCCCCGGCGTCCGCTACGAGGACTGGGCGGTCGGAGACCCGGCCCTCGCCTCCGTCGAGGGCGTCGAGGCCATCCGCGACGACATCGCCGCCCGCGTCCGCACCCTGCTCGACTCCCTCACCAGCCGCTAACGAAAGAGACCCGATCATGACCGACGCCAAGCCGTCCGTGCTGTTCGTCTGCATCCACAACGCCGGCCGCTCCCAGATGGCAGCCGGCTACCTCCGCCACCTCGCCGGCGACCGCATCGAGGTCCGCTCCGCCGGCTCCATGCCCGCCGACCAGATCAACCCCATCGCCGTCGAAGCCATGCGTGAAGAGGGCATCGACATCACCGCAGAGCAGCCCAAGGTGCTCACGCCCGAGGCTGTCCAGGCCTCGGATGTGGTGATCACGATGGGGTGCGGCGACGCCTGCCCCTACTACCCGGGCAAGCGCTACGAGGACTGGAAGCTCGACGACCCCGCCGGGCAAGGCATCGACGCGGTTCGGCCGATCCGCGACGACATCCGTGCCCGTATTGAGGGGCTGATCGCCTCTCTCG
>DAOSUG010000075.1:0-7665 GCA_035378545.1 Micropruina sp.
GCCGGCCTGCCTCGCCGGCCGTGGCTGTTCACGGGCCGCTGAATGGCATTCCTGGTTATTGGACGCTGCCGCAGCGTGATCATGGGCAGTCCGGTGCTGGTGTCGCGGAGTCAGCATCGTCGAACGTTGCCCACCCACGTGAGGCACGCGACACCGGTTGTCGGTGCCGCGAGCCTTCAGTGAGAAAGACCTGTCGTCACCAGGCAGAGTGTCACCCGACTCCGTCAGGAGTCCCACGCAGTGGGCGCCCCCTCGCGCAGGCCCGTGGGCGCCCCTCGCGCAGTACGTGGGCGATGGTTGCCCCGTCTACTTCAGCATCCACTCGTCGGTGGAGTAGTCGGTGCGTCCGTCGGCGGCGGTGAAGTCCGTCCAGGTGTAGACGCGCAAGTAGGTGACGCCGCTGTACACGTAGGTCTTGACCCACACGTACTTGGTGGCCCAGCTGTAGCCGTAGGTGGCGCGCTGCCAGCCGTCCGACATGGTGGCCGCCTTCTTGGTTCCCCAGTCGCAGTCGGTCGGTGAGCACTTGCCGAACGGACGCAGGGTGAAGTAGCTCTCGCCGCCGGTGCAGTGGCCACTGGTGTCGCATAACCGCACGTCATCGCAGACGAAGGTCACGTTCACCCGGGTCAGCGAGCGGGTGCCGGAGTTGATGTTGTGCCAGTTGCCGGACATGGCCGGGGTGGAACACAGCGCGTGCGCCGGGGCGGCGGTGACGACGGTGGCGCCCAGCGCTCCGGACAGGGCGATCACCGCGGCGACGATCAGCCGGACTAGGCGGTGTCGGGCGGAAGGGGTGACGGACATGGCAGTTCCTCCGGTTTCGCGCGCCCGGGGTTGGGCCGCGCGTACCAGGAAGATCGCGATCACCGGCCGGCAGATACCCGCTGCTGCTACGCACTGCTACCCATGCCGTGTCGCTCTGGTACGAGAGGTTCCCGCCTAGCCTGACTGCGGGGCCGCGTAGAGGATGTCGACGACGTAGACCAGCGTGTCGCCGGCGGTGACCGGCGGGCTGTTGCTGCCCTGGGGGTAGTTGTAGGCCGGCGGCAGCACCAGCAGCACGCGTTGTCCGACCCGCTTGCCGACCAGACCCTTCTGCCAGCCCGGAATCGTGCTGGACAACAGGCCGCCGTCGATGTCGGAGGTCTTGTCTTCGATCACCTTGCCGGTCTTCCACGACACGGCCACGTAGTGCACGGCGATGACGTCCTTGGCGGTGACCTTGTTGCCGGTGCCCTCGGTGAGCGGCTGCGCGATGAGCTTGGTGGGCGGGTCGGTCTTGGGCAGCGTGATCACCGGCTTGCCGTCCTTCTCGGTGACGGTGGGTAGCCCGGCGGGGGGTGTGATCACCTTGCCGGTCGGGCCGCTCAGCACCGTTTCGACGATGTCGATCACGAAGATCAGGGTGTCGCCAACCTTGATGTCGGCACTCGCCTGGCCGCCCTGCGAGTCGTAGCCGTCCTTACCGGGCATTGCGACCAGAATGCGGCTGCCGACCCGCTTGCCCTCGAGTGCGGTCTTGAAGCCGGGCACCACCTGCTCGAGGTTGAACATGGCCGTCTTGCCGGTGCCGAAGTTGCCGTCGAACACCTTGCCGGTGCGTCCGTTGACACCCTGGTAGTACGCCCAGATGTAGGACGGGTTCACCACCGCGCCCTTGCCCTCGGTCATCACCTTGACCTGCGTCTTGTCGATCACCCAGGGCGCCTTCACGGTGATCGTCGGCTTCTCACCGAACTTGTCGTTCTTCACCGTGATGCCGTCCAGGTTGGTGGAGGGCTTGATCGTCGAGGTGGGCGTCGCGCTCGCCGAGGCCGACGGGGACGCCGACGGAGAGGCTTCGGAGGGCGACGCCGACGGTGTGGCGGACGAACCACAGGCGGCGAGGATCAGCAGCGCGGCGGCGCAGCCGACCGCTTGGACGGCGCGAGAAACAGCAAAAGGCACCCCCCGACTGTAGTCGACGCAGGGGAACCGTCCGGCCAGGGCCACCCACGGCTTTGTCGTCCGTACCCGTGGTGCCGACCGCAGTAACCCGGATGACGAGTACCCCGCTGGACGTGACCTCCTTACGGCGCTGGTCGACACCACCGTCATCCCGGCGCACGCCGGGATCTCCCCGCACGCCGGTTCCCTGCGTGCCCCGTCATCCCGGGGCAAGCCCCGGATGACGAGTACCCCACCGGCCAAGGCCCCCGCACACCGCTGGCCGACACCACCGTCATCCCGGCGCACGCCGGGATCTCCGCGCGCGCCGGTTCCCTGGGTGCCCCGAGATCCCGGGGCAAGCCCGGGATGACGAGTACTTTGCGCACTAGATCGGCGTCTTCCCGCACCGTGCTCAGAACCGTCCCCGAGTGTTGGGGTCGCGCCGCGCTGCTTGCCCGGCCCGCCGCCCGGCTGGTCAGCCGGGTTGTGGCACCGTCCAGCCCGACGCCATCGCCCTGGTCAGTTCGTCCACCGCCTGGTCGGCCACCGTCAGCGGGTCACCAAGAGTGACTGCACGGTCGACGCGTCCGCCGGAGCCGTCGGGTAAATCGTGCGCCGTGAACTGCTGCCAGTCGACGCTGTAGCGACGGTGTTCTGCTTGCGCGGTGCGGATCAACCGGCCCCGCAGCACCGCCCGGGTGTCGGACGGGGGCGCGATCAGCGCCCGCTCGACGTCGTCGTGCGAGGTCAATCGGACGGCCGCCCCGCGCGCCTCCAGCAGCCGGAACAGTCCGCGTGGGGCCCCGTCCGGCACCGGGCTGATCTCGTGGAACGCCAGATCGACCTGCGCCAGCCGGCGATCAGCCCACCTCAGGCCGCGACTCTCGGCGTAGCGCCGCAGCAGGGCCCGCTTGGTCACCCATTCGACCTCGCCGTCCAACTCGTCCTCGGCACCGCGCTGCAGGCACGACAGCACCCGGCCCCACCGGCTCGCTACCGGGGCGTCACCGGCCAGCGCCAGGTACTCGGTCTGTACGTCGAGTGCGCCGATGGTGCCACCGGAGGCACGCCTCAGCACCGCCCGAGGGTCGTGGGCCACCGCCCGCAGCGCCCCCGGCACGTCGGCCAGTTCGAGGTCGGGCACGGACGGCCCCGCACCCTGCAGCGCCGCCTCGACCGCCGCCAGCACTGCCAGCAGCGACCCAACCTTGAGTGCCGCCGACGGCTCCGACAGGTTCGAATCGCCCGCGATCACGTGCAGTCGGCGGAACCGCGCGGGGTCGGCCAGCGGCTCGTCGCGGGTGTTGATCAACGGACGGCTGCGCGTGGTCATCGACGACAACTCGTCATGCAACACCTCGGCGCGCTGGCTGATCGAGAAACCGTCCGGGCGCCAGCGTCCGGTGCCGCACAGCACCTGCCGGGTGACCAGAAACGGTGTCAGCGCGGCGGACAGCCGGGGTAGATCGAGCGCGCGGTCGATCAGATAGTTCTCGTGACAGCCGTAGGAGTTGCCGTGACTGTCGACGTTGTTCTTGAACAGCCGCAGCTGCACCGGCTCGCCTTCAGCGGCGCCGTCCACCTCGGCCCGAGCCGCCAGCCTGGCCAGCAGCTCGTCGCCGGCCCGTTCGTGCACCAGCAGGTCGGCCATGCTCGCGCACTCGGCGGTGGCGTACTCGGGGTGCGAGCCGACGTCGAGATAGAGCCGTCCGCCGTTGCGCAGAAACACGTTCGAACTGGCGTGCTCGCGCTCGATGGGTGCGAACAGCCGCGCGGCCGCCTCGCCGCCGCTGAGCCGTTGCCCACGGACGGATCCCGTACCGGCGCGCCGTCCGACCAGGCCGTACTCGGTCTCGACGCCGAACACCCGCCGCGGACGCGCCTGCCCCACGATCGCCTACAGCCCGGCCAGGTCCATCAGGGCCCCCAGCTCGTCACGGCTGAGCTCGCGCAGCTCACCGACCTTCAACTGCCCGAGCCGGACGGGCCCTACCGCGGTTCGACTCAGCCGCCGGACCGGGTGCCCCAGCGTCTCGAACATGCGCCGGACGATGCGGTTGCGGCCCTCGTGCAGCACCACCTGGACGATGCTGCGGGTGCCGCCGCGTTGAATCAGCTTGACCTGGTCGGGCTTGACCGGACCGTCTTCGAGGGTGAGGCCGCGGCTCAACTTGCGCAGGGTGGTGTTCTCGATCACGCCCTCGACCTCGGCGATGTAGGTCTTGCTGATCTCGTGCGAGGGGTGCGCCATGCGCTGGGCGAACTCGCCGTCGTTGGTGATCAGCAGCAGGCCCTCGGTGGGGGTGTCGAGCCGTCCGACGTGGAATAGTCCGTCCTTGGTGCGCTTGCCCAGGTAGTCCGAGATCGTGCTGCGGCCCTGCGGATCGTCCATGGTCGAGACCACCCCGCGCGGCTTGTGGAACATCAGGTACGCGTGCCGGCGCGGGGGCGGGATGCGCGCCCCGTCCACCCGGATCACGTCGGCCAACGGGTCGACCCGGCGCCCCTGCTCGGCGACCACCTTGCCGTTCACCTCGACCAGGCCGTCCTCGATCAGTTGCTCGCAGTGCCGCCGCGAACCGAGCCCGGCCGCAGCCAGCACCTTCTGCAGGCGAATGCCCTCGTCGTCACTCATCGAAACTCCCCTCGGAACGGTGGGACAGGTGCAGAGAGCGGCCCTCGGCCTGCGCACTGTCGGGCAACTGATCCGGAGCCGCCTCAGCGTGCTCCACTTCGCTATCGATACCATCGCGCCCGCCCGGACGCGTGCCGTGCACGCCCTCGTCAACGGACGCATCATGGTCGGACGGGTTCAGCGCGGCCCGCAACTCCGCGTCCAGTTCGGAGGCGTCGGGCAGGTGCGGCGCGATCGGTGGCAGGTCGTCGAGGCCGGCCAGCCCGAGCCGTTGCAGAAACTCGTCGGTGGTGCCGAACAGCATCGCCCCCGACTCCGGGTCTCGATCCACCTCGTGCACCAGGTCGCGGGTGACCAGGGTGCGCAGCACACCGTCCACGTTGACGCCGCGGACGGCCGAGACCCGGCTACGCGAGATGGGCTGCAGGTAGGCGACCACGGCCAGCGTCTCGAGCGCCGCCTGCGACAACTTGGCGTGCTGGCCCTCGATCAGCCACTCGCCGATCAGCTCGGCGTACTCAGGACGCGTCCAGTAGCGCCAGCCGCCGGCCACGTAGCGCAACTCGAACCCGCGCTGGGTCTGGTCGTAGAAGTCGGCCAGCCCGGCCAGGGTGCGCTCGACGACCCGCACCGGCGCCCGGACGGCCTGCGCCAGCTCGACGGTCGACACCGGCTCGGTGGCCATCAGCAGCAGCGCCTCCAGGGGTGCGGCGATGGCGTCGGCGTCGCCTTCGTCGGCCTCGTCGTCGAAGAGCAGTGGTTCAGCGGGTTCGGTCATCGCTGCGCTCCTGAGGATCGGTTTCGGTGTCGAACTCGGCGGAGATCTCGATCGCGTCCGCGTCGCCGGCGACCCACCGTACTCGCAACTCCCCCAGCGGGGTGAGTTGCTCGAACGTGACGGCGCGTTCGCGGAACAGTTCCAGCAGGGCCAGAAACCGCGCCACCACGACCAGCCGTTCGGCGGCATCGGCCACCAGCTCACGGAAGCTGGCCGCACCCAGTTCACGCAGCCGTGCCACCACGATGTCGGCCTGCTCACGCACGCTGACGTTGGCCTGGTGCAGGTGCGTCAACGACACCTGTTCGGCCGGCTCGGGGGTGAGCGCCCGGGCCGCGAGCACCGCCAACTGGTCGGCGGTGGCGGTGAATTCCAGTTCGGGCAGCAGCGCCCGGAACTGTTGTTCCAACCCGCCCGGACGCGCGTGCCGCCGTCCCTGGTCGGCCAGCGTCTCGGCGATCCAGGCGCTGACCCGTTTGAACGCCCGGTACTGCAGCAGCCGCGCGAACAGCAGGTCGCGGGCCTCGAGCAGGGCCAGGTCCTCGGGATCCTCCACCTCACCTTGCGGCAGCAGCCGCGCCGCCTTGAGGTCGAGCAGGGTGGCCGCCACCACGATGAACTGAGTGGTCTGTTCCAGATCCCAGCGACCCGGCCCGCGCTGCGCCTGCCCGGCCTTGACGTGGGCCAAAAACTCGTCCGTGACAACGGACAACGCCACCTCGGTTATGTCGAGCCGGTGGCGCGAGATCAGCTGCAGCAGCAGATCGAAGGGGCCCTCGAAGTTGGTCAGCCGAACGGTGAAGCCGGGCACCGCCTCGGTCGTGGCGGCGGTCACGGAACGTCGAGTTGGCGGATCAGGTCACAGTCGTCGCCGTTGGCGTCCAGGTCGGCCACGGCCAGGGCGATCGCCGCACGCACGATGCGTCCGCGATCTACCGCGACCCCGTGCAGGGCGCGCAGGGTGAGCCGAGCCTGCTCAAGGGCGACCAGCTCATCGGCACTGACGTAGACGGTGATCTTCTCGTCGTGCTTGACCCGCCCGGACGGACGCAGCCCGGCGACGTCGCCGGAGTCGGTGACGCGGAACAGTTCGCGCGCACCCGGAAGCGCTACGCGCCGGGGCATCGCTGCAGCACCTCCCGGGCCAGCATGCGGTACGCCTCGGCGCCCGGCGAACTGGACGCGTAGGTGGTGATCGGCTCGCCGGCCACGGTGGTTTCGGGAAACTTGATCGTGCGCCTGATGACCGTGTGAAACACCTTGTCGCCGAACGCTTCCACGACCGTGGTCAGCACCTCGCGCGAATGCAGGGTGCGGGCGTCGTACATAGTGCCGAGAATGCCCAGAATCTGCAGGTCGGGGTTCAGCCGGTCCTGCACCTTGCCGATGGTGTCGTTGAGCAGGGCCAGGCCGCGCAGCGCGAAGAACTCGCATTCCAGCGGCATGATCACCCGATCGGCGGCGGTCAGCGCGTTGACGGTGAGCAGGCCCAGGGACGGCGCACAGTCGATCAGAATGATGTCGTACTCGTCGCGCACCTGGGCGAGCACTCGCTTGAGGGTCTGCTCCCGCGCCACCTCGCTGACCAGTTGGACCTCGGCGGCCGACAGGTCGATGTTGGCCGGCAGAATGTCGAGACCGTCGACCACGGAGGCGGTGATGATGTCGTGCACGTCGTGGTCGCGGGTGAGCAGCAGGTTGTAGATGCTGGTGTCGAGGGTGTGCGGATTCACCCCCAGGCCGACCGACAGCGACCCCTGCGGATCGAAGTCGACCAGCAGCACCCGGCGTCCGGTTTCGGCCAGTGCGGCACCCAGGTTGATCGTGGTGGTGGTCTTGCCCACCCCGCCCTTCTGGTTGCACAGCGCGATGATCAGTGCCCGGGTGGGGCCGTCGGCCGGCGGCTGCGGTTCGGGCAAGTCGGGCAGCGGACGTCCGGTGGGCCCGAGTTCGGGGCCGGATTCGAGGTCGCGGTCGACGTCCGCGGCGGTCTCGAACAGGGCTGGGGTCTCGACGGTGGTGTCGGTCATGAAGCCTCCAAGTGTCGATAAAGAGGCTAATACCCTTTGACCGGGAGCCCGGACGCCACGCCGCGCGCGTGCTCAGTTGCGGCGCCGCGCCAGCCTGGCCCCGATCAGGGCGGTCAGCCCAACGATCACCAGGGCCGCGCCGACCCACACAACCGTGAGGCTGGCACTGCTGCCGGTCTGCGGCAGGTTGGTCGCCGGTGTGGTGGTGCCGGTGGACGGACCGGTCGGTTGCGTGGAGGTCGGGGTCGGCGGGGTCGGAGTCTCGGTGGGCGCGGTCGGGGTCTCGGTCG
>DAOSUG010000076.1:0-7649 GCA_035378545.1 Micropruina sp.
CGGACCGCGCGGGGGTCTCGGTGGCCACCGCGTCCCGCTCCCTCGGCGACGGGGCCAAGGTCTCGCCGCGAACCCGAAGCCGGGTGTTGGACGCCGCCCGCGAACTCGACTACGACACGACCAGGCGCAGGTCTGCGGCCGCCGGCCAGGGCCGCCGGGCCATCGCCATCATCGTCCCCTTCATCACCAGATGGTTTTTCGCGAAAGCGGCGGTCGCCGCGCTGGAGGTGCTGCGGGCCGCAGGCTACGACGTGGAGATCCATCACCTCGGCAATGCGAGCGTGCGCGACGACTTTTTCGAACGGACGCCGCTGGCGGCCCGCGTCGACGGCATCCTTTCGCTGTCGATGCCGCTCACCGCCGAGCACACGCTCGCCCTACGCGCGCTCGGCCTGCCCCTGGTCAGCATCGGCTCCCACATCGACGGCTTTCCGTCGGTCGGGATCAACGATGTCGACGGCGCGCGGCAGGCCGTGCATCACCTGCTGAATCTGGGTCACCGGCGGATCGGCCTGATCTGCGGCAAACCGGACGACACCAGGTTCGACTTCACCGCGTCGATGAGTCGCCGCCTGGGCTACGAGGAGGCGCTGGCGTCGGCGGGGATCGAGTTCGACGACCGGCTGGTGGTCGAGGGCCCGCACGGCGTCAACGGAGGCGCCCTGGCGATGACCGAGTTGATGGCCCGGCCGAGGTTGCCGAGTGCGGTGCTGGCCGAGTTCGACGAGCTCGCGCTCGGTGCGCTGTGGGCCATCCGGCGGGCAGGACTGCGGGTGCCCCAGGACATCTCGATCGTCGGCATAGACGACATCGAGATGGCCGAGTTCGTCGACCTGACCACGGTGGCCCAGGACGTCGAGGCGCAGGGCCGGACGGCGGCCCGGATGCTGCTGCGGATGCTGGGCGACGAGCCGGAAAGCGTCGATGCCCAACCGGTCCGGCACCTCGTGCACCTCATCCTGCGCGGCAGCAGCGCTCCGCCCGCGGTCCAGCCGGACGATCGTGTGCCTCCGGTCGAGCACCCTGGCACAACGGTGCGACTCTGACCGTGTGCGGCCGCCGACCGGCGACGCCGAGTCCGATTAGCGGTGGGAAGAATGACATTCACCGCGCACGGCATCACAATGGGTCTTGGTGTCCGGCCGGTTCGGATGCCGCGCCACGATGACCGGCAGACGAAAGGTTTCCGATGACCCAGCCGAATCCCCGGCTCAGTTCCCTGTTCGAACTCGAGTTTCCACAATCGGTCGGCGTATACGACAGCTACCCGCAGGCGCAGGCAGCCGTCGACTTCCTGGCGGATGCGAAGTTCCCCGTAGAGAACGTGGCGATCGTCGGCACCGATCTCAAGTCCGTCGAACGGGTGACCGGACGGAGAAACTGGGGCACGGTGATGGTCAGCGGAGTCCAGACCGGTATCTCGACCGGCCTGATGGTGGCCTTCATCCTGTGGTTCCTGCAGCCGCAGACCAATCCGTTGATACTGCTTCCCGGCGCACTGCTGATCGGCATCCTGATCGGCATCGTGTTCGCCGCGATCGCCTATGCGTCGTCGCGTGGCAAGCGTGACTTCAACTCGATCAGCCAGACCTTCGCCACCCACTACGAGGTGCTCTGCGAGCACAAGGTGGCCGGTCAGGCCCGTGAGTTGCTGGCCGGCATGCCCGGAGCCCGCGCCGCTGCTTTCGACCCGCGCAATCAGCCGCACTCGGGCGGCTGGCCGCAGCCGCAGGCCCAGTATTCGCCGCCGCAGTTCCCGCAACAGCAGTACCCACAGGCGCCCCAGCCGGCCAAGTACCCGGGCCAGCCGCAGTCGTACGGCCAGGCGCCGGCGCCTTACCCGCAGACCCCGCCGCAGGCTCACGGCCAAGCGCCGGCGCAACCTTATGCACAGCCGTCGACGCCCGCAGGCCAGGATCCGGCGCCGCCGCAGGCCGGCCAGCAACCGTACGGCACCTACGGCAGCGCTGAGGGCTTGGGGCAGGCGCCGTCCGGTCAGGGCGCGTCGGGCCCGGCACCGTCCGACCCTCCGGAGGCGGCATCGGACTCCGACCGTACCCCGCGCGCCGATGGATGAGTCGACCTTCAGGCCCGCTGCGCAGCGGGCGCGCGATCGCATCACAAGCAACAAGGGCCGCCCCTCGGGGCGGCCCTTGCGGTGCTTCGTGGGCGGGGTCAGCGCTGGAGGTTCTGCTCGTCGATGACCACGGTCTTGGCGATCTTGTCGGCGAAGGTCTGCTTCTTGGAATCCCACAGGGGGAACAGAAAGCCGATCAGGCACAGCGAGTCGAGAAAATGCGACAGCGCACGCGTGATGGCCACGTTCTGCGACGGCGTCTGCCCGGTGTCTTCCATCACCACCCGAACCTTGCCGAGCTTCTGCCCGAAGGAGTACCCCGTCGTGGCGACCCGGTAGCCGGTGTTGTAGGCCCACCAACCCAACGTCAACACGGTTGAGATCAGGTTGGCGCCATACCCGCCGTTGGGCATCAGAACGCCGATCAGGATGCTGATCGCGAAGGCGGGCACGACGAAGTCGACCAGTCCGCCGATCGCCCGGCGGCCCCACGTGGCCAGCTGGGGACCCGCGGGCGCGTACGGGTTGGGCTGGTAGCTGCCCGGCGCGCCGTACGGTGCGGGCGCCCCATAACCGCCGGGTGCACCGTAGGGTGCTTGCGGCTGCCCGAACGCACCGCCGGTGGCGTTGGGGTCGTAGCCGACCTGTGGTACGGCACCGTACGGCGTCTGCGCACTCGGCGCCTGCCCCTGACCGCCCTGCGGCTGGCTGTAGGGCGGCTGGCTCGGCGAACCGTAGGAAGGGGTCTGGCCGAAAGTCTGGTCGGGGGTGCTCGGGGCGCCGTAGTTGGGTGGCGCGTAGCCGCCCTGGCCGGGTGCTTCACTGCCGCTTGGCGCATACGACGGCTGGCCCGGCGCGCCGTAACTGGGCGGCTGGTAACCGCCCTGGCCGGGTGCCTCGGCACCGCTGGTGCCGCTGGGGGCCGCCTGTTGGCCGTTCCAGGCCGGCGGCTGGTAACCGAACGTCTGGCCCTGATTGGGATCGGCGCCGGGGGGCGTATAGCTGGGCGGGATGGAGCCGGCGGCTCCGCTGTCGTCGCCCGAGCCTTCGGGCTTGGGGTCGTTGTTCCACGTCTGATTGCTCACGTGTCTCTCCTGGGTTTCGAGATCAGGTGTTCGCATTGTACGGCTGAGCAGGGCGTTGCCTCGGGTGCACGGCGCACAACTTCGGCGAATAATGGACGCCGTGCGCTCTGAAACTGCGACGTCGAACGGCTTTCGTGCCGGGACGGCCCTGCGCGGCCTGGCCGCCTTCGGCGCGACCGGCGTGGGGTTGAGTGTGGTGGCGGCCACCACGGGCGTGGGGGTGCCGTGCCCGTGGCGCAGGCTGACCGGCACCCTATGTCCGTTCTGCGGCGGCACCCAGGTCGGCGTGGCGCTGCTGCACGGCGACCCGGCAGCGGCCTGGGCGGCCAACCAGTTCGTGCTCGCCGGCCTGGTGCTGCTCACGCTGCTCGGAGCCCTGTGGACGGTCGAGGCGCTCGGTGGACCGTCCGTTCGGCCGCCCCGAGTGTTGCGGTTCGGCTCCGGCCGCGGGTGGCTGCTGATCGGAGTGCTCGCCCTGGCGTTCGCCGTGTGGCGCAACTTCTGAGGGCGATCCGCGGGTCCAGCGGGCCGACACTCCTCGTCAGGGGGTCTCGACCAGCTCGACCAGCAATAGGACGGCTGGGGCGGTTCAGACGCTCAGGCGCAGGTTCGTCAGCTGTCCGCCATCTGCCCGGCCAAATACTCCGAGTAGGCGGGCAGGTCGAGTTGACCCGAGCCCGAGACGCCGATCACGATCACCGGCGAGGTGCCGTCGTCCGCCGCCTGCCGCGCCTCACGCAGTGCACCGGCGATCGCGTGATTCGACTCCGAGGCAGGCACGATGCCCTCGGTCCGGGCGAACAGGACGCCGGCCGCGAACGCCTCGCGCTGCTTGACGCTGATCGCGTCCAGCAGGCCCAGGTGCTTGACGAAGCTCACCAGCGGCGCCATGCCGTGGTAGCGCAGGCCGCCGGCGTGCACCGGGTCGGGCACGAAGTCGGGCCCCAAGGTGTACATCTTCAGCAGCGGCGTCATGCCCGCGGTGTCGCCGAAGTCGTAGCGGTACTCGCCCTCGGTCAGCGACGGCGCCGCCTTCGGCTCGCAGGCCACCAGCCGGGTCTTCGTCCGGCCGTCCAGGTTCTCGCGCAGGAACGGGAAGGCGATGCCGGCCAGGTTCGAGCCGCCCCCGGCGCAGCCGTACACCACGTCCGCCTGCTGCTCGCCGAACTCGGCCAGTTGCAGCAATGCCTCCTGGCCGATCACGCTCTGGTGCAGCACAACGTGGTTGAGCACCGAGCCCAGCGAGTAGGAGGCGTTCGGGTCGCCGGCGGCCACCTCGATGGCCTCGGAGATCGCCATGCCCAGCGACCCTGTGGTGTCCGGAAAACGCTCGCGCAGAGCACGTCCGGTCGCGGTCAGCTCCGACGGCGACGAATGGACGGTCGCGCCGAAGGTCTCCATCAGCACGTGCCGGTACGGCTTGCCCTCATAGGACGACCGGACCTGCCAGATCTCGCATTCGAGGTCGAACACGTCGCAGGCGAACGCCAGCGCCGAACCCCACTGGCCGGCCCCGGTCTCGGTGGTGAGCTTGGTGCGTCCGGCCAGCTTGTTGAAGTACGCCTGCGGCACGGCCGAGTTGGTCTTGTGCGAACCGACCGGCGAGGCGCCCTCGTACTTGTAGTAGATGCGGGCGGTGGTGCCCAGTGCCTGCTCGAGCCGCCAGGCCCGGATCATCGGCGAGGGCCGCCACAGCCGATAGATGTCGCGGACGGCCTGCGGAATCTCGATCCAGCGCTCGGTACTGGCCTCCTGCTCGATCAGGCCCATCGGGAACAACGGCGCCAGGTCGTCCGGCGTCAACGGCTCCTTGGTGCCCGGGTGCAATGGCGGCGGGGGAGCCTCTGGCAGATCGGCCACGATGTTGTACCAGTGTGTGGGGATCTGGGATTCGTCCAGAACCACCTTCGTCTTCGTAGGTGCGCTCACGCGAGCGAGGCTAGCGGCATCGCCGCCCGAGGCGGCACGTGGCCCACGGTGCGGGCCACTAGCCTGGCCCGATGATCGACCTCACCATCGTCGAGCTCCGCGACGCCGCGCAGAATCCCGGGCTCGTCGAGAGCGCCTATACCCACGTGCTGCGGCCGTCGTTCACCAGCGACGAGCTGCCCGGACCCGGGGGTGTTCGCCCGGGCCCGGCTCGGGTGTTGACCGTTGCCGTGGACGGCGCCGGCGTCCCGGTCGGCGCCGCGGTCACCGAACTCGAACCTGAGGGAATCGGTCTGTTGGCCTACCTCGCCGTCGCTCCGGCGGGGCGCGGCCTCGGCGTCGGTGGACGGCTGGTCGCCGAACTGCACGCGCTCTGGCGCGCCGAGGACCAGTCTCTGGTGCTGGCCGAGGTGCACGACCCCAGGGGGCATGCCGAATCCGACGACGAGCATCCCGAGGCCCGACTGCGGTTCTACGGGCGCGCCGGTGCCCAGTTGTTGGACGTGCCGTGGGTGCAGCCAGGCCTGGGCGGCGGCGCCCGAGTGCCGGACATGCTGCTGCTGGCGGTGCACCGGACGGACCCCGAGCGGCCGGACGTGGCCTCCGCGCCACTGGTGGCCTGGACCCGGGAGTACTTCACCGAATCCGAGGGCCGCGAACCCGACGATGCTCAGGCGGTGGCGCTGCTCGCGCGGATCGGGGCCGACGAACGCATCCGAGTGCTGCCGCTGGGCGAGTGGCGTCGGGTCGAACGGTTGGCTGCGTTGCCAACCGCCTGATCGGCGGCCCGAACGCGACTGCCCCGACGCCACAACGTGCGGCCGGAGTGGTCGTGGACGCCCGCCAGGCTGCCTCGCAAGCGTGCGGCTACGAGATGCCGCGCTGCCACGCCCGACGTCCGAGCCACCACAGCACCAGCGCGCCGGCCACCACCACGGCTGATTCGGCGATCCACCAGCCGCGGTCGCCGGTCAAACTCCAGCCCTCATTGACCCACATCCACACGTCGATCAGGCCGACCACCGCGAGGACCGCGAGCAGAATCTCCAACGGCCGCTGGCGCCGGTGTCGACCCGCCTCCTCGGCGGAGGCTCGCGCCTCGGTGAGCCGTTCGGTGAGCGATCGCTGGGTGCTCTGGGCCGCCTCGACCGTGGCGTCCAGCGAACGGCGCAGATCCGCGACGCCGTTGAGCCCCATCAGGTGCTGCAACACCTCGCGCGCCTGTTGCTCTTTCGACAGCGTGTACTCGTTGGCACGGTCGACCAGAAGCTGAACGTGCCGGATCGCCTCACTCAGCTTGGCCGCACAGGCTGCCAGCCGGGCGGGATCGAGGTCTGAATCGTCGGTGTCGAGCACCGCTCCGACTTCGTCGACCACACTGCGCAACCACTGCTGCCGGCGCCAGTAGACCCCGATCAGGCTGGAGGCGTACTGCACGTGCGCCTGGGTCGCCACCGAGCGCCAGTGCGGTGCGGTTGGGACGAACAGTGCGGTCAGGTCACCGGCACACCAGACGATCTCGCGCTGGATCCGTCCGGCCAGGGTACGGCGTCGCCGCAGGTCGGGATCAGCACTCGGGTAGGCCACCCATTCCAGGGCGCTCTGCGCCAGGGAACGCTGCGCGGTGAGTGCGGTCTGCACACCGAGCACGCCCTCGAGATCGGTCTCGGTCACCAGGGCGCGGCGCCCTCCGCCGGGCGCGACGGCTTCGGCCCGCGACACTGTCACCAGCACCTGGCAGTACCTGGCGAGGAATCCTTCCGCCACCGCGAGGTCGCGGCCGAGTTCGTCAGGACCACTGCCCTCATGCGCATGCGCGGCCCGGGCCAGGTCGGCCACGATGCGGGTGGCCAGGGCCAGCAGGGAGGGGAACTGCGCACCGTCGGCATCGGCACTCGCGCGGGCGCGCAACCAGACTCGTTCTGCCCCGGCGTACTGGCCGCCGCGCCGAATCGCCTGTTCCAGTTCGTGCGGGGTCCACGGCTGCGGGGCAGGAGCCGCGCCGCGACCCTCCTGTCGGGTGTCGGTGCCGAGTCGCAGCCGGACGTAATGATTGCCCATGCCGCTCAGTCGCACGTCGAGATCGAGCCCGGCGTAGGTGACGCCGTCGGCAGTGGTCAGCATCAGTTCGTGATCGGGAAGGACGGCGCGGAACGTGCGGTAGTCCTGTTCCTGCACGGCGGACGAGGCGAGCCAGCCGTCCGACCGCGGCGCGTCGTCGATCACCACCCTGGCCCCGGCCAGTGCGCCGACCGGTGAACGGGCCCGGTCGTCGTGGCCGTCGCGTTCCAGTGCCTTCATCAGCTCGGGCAGCACGTCGGCGCCGGTCGCCGCCACCGGCAGCCCGAACGGGTAGAGGTAGGTGACATCGGCGGCCCTGAGGGCCAACGTCTCGGCACGCGCCTCCAGGGCATCCGCGGCCGCTTCGAGCGGTATGCGTTGGGCTCGCACCTCGGTGGCGAACACCGACCAGGACCCTGCCGGACTGTTCTCGAAGTCGCGGCAGCGCTGCGCCGCCCGGCGCGGACGGAGCCCCGGGGCGACGACGGGGGAGGCTG
>DAOSUG010000077.1:0-7635 GCA_035378545.1 Micropruina sp.
GTCCGGCCTGCGCGACACCATTCCGGTCGGCTCGCAACTGACCATGTCGGCCGGCTCCGGCGCCCAGGTGCTGCTGGCCTGGGAGGATCCCGAGCGCATCCAGCGCGGCCTGCTGTCGTCGTCGTTCTCGGCGGTGGCCCTGGCAACGGTGCGGCGGCGCGGGTGGGCGCAATCGGTGGGCGAACGCGAAGCGGGCGTTGCCTCGGTTTCGGCACCGGTGCGCAGCCCGTCCGGCAAGGTGATCGCGGCGGTCAGCGTCTCGGGCCCGATCGAACGCCTCTCACGCCAGCCGGGTCGCCTGCACGCCCCTGCGGTGATGGCCGCGGCCGAGCGCCTCAGCGACGTCTTGCGCCGCTCGGGCGCCGAGGGCTGACGGCGGGTTTAGGCCGTGGCCTTGGGCGAGTAGATGTGCACCTTGGCGCCGATCGGAGTGTTTCTGAAGATCCAGATGGCGTCGCTGAGCTTGCCGATGTTCACGCAACCGTGGCTTGAACCGGCGTAGCCGACGCTGCGGAACCCGGCGGAATAGTGCACATACATGTCGGGGTAGAACATCGTGCTGTACGGCATGGCGCCTGAGCCGTAGGTCTCCGAAGCCGGGTTGACCTGCTTGCTGTAGACCTTCCAGGTGCCGTTCGCAGTGGGGAAGTTGCGCCAGATGTGCGTCTTCGCATGCTGGTTGTACCCGCCGAGGCGCACCTTGAAGGTCTTCACCACCTTGCCGTTGCGCAGCCAGGTGAGCTTGCGGTGCGCCTGGTCGACGCAGAGCACCACGCCCTTGGTGTAGCAGGTGTCGGGCAGCTTGGACGAGACGGTGGGCGCCTTCGTGGCCAGCGCCACCCAGGTGTCCCTGCCCACCCAGCCGTCGGCGTCGAGCCCGCGCGAGCGCTGGTAGTTCAAGATGGCGTTCGCCCCAGCGACCGTCACGTAGCGGGTGCGGCTCCACGGATAGAAGCCGGCCGACTTGAGTTCCTTGACCAGGAGGCTGACGCAGGTGCCGGACGAGCCGGCCTTCAGCGTGCTCGACAGACACGGCTTGAACGCCTTGCGGCGCGCGGCGCTCAGGTGCGCCAGCGGGTCGGGCGGCGTGGTTTTCGTCGGGGACGGGCTGGGCGTCGGGCTGGTCGACGCAGTGACGCCGGCGGTTGCGGTGGTCGAGGCGGTCGCAGCGGGGGTCGTCACAGCCGGTGATGACGCCGCCGACGCTCCCGCACCGGGGGCCGCACCGGGGCCGGCGACGGCGGGGGTCAGCGCGCATCCGGCGAGCATGGTCAGGGTTGCCGCCACCGCGATCAGCGGAGCCGTACGCACCCGAGGAGCGGGGCTGGGGTGCTGATCGGTGTCACGGGGAGCGGACGAGAAGTGGCCTGTTGTCAACCGAACGGTCCCTCCAAAACGACTACTTTCACCTCGTAGCCTACCTGGCGAAGCCCTCGAACCCGGCATCGGCCCCCTGCACCACCGTGAGAGTCACCTGGGAATGGGCACGCTGTGCCGGTGCTGCGCCGCCGTGCGTCCATTGGCCAACGCTCAGGGTAACGCGGATCAATCATTGGCCGAGCGTGTGGAGACCCCTTGTGAGCAGGGGTTTCTACGAACTCACCCAACGGAACGCGCGTGGACCAGCGCTTCTCAGATTTGAGGCTCCGCCTCGCACTGGTAGCGGTACCGGTGATGGTCGACGTACCCGAGCCGGCGGTACAGCCGCTGCGCCGGCTGGTTGTGCGCGAACACCTGCAGCGCGCTCAGGGTCGCCCCCACGTCTGCGCCGCGCGAGGCCAGCGCTTCGGTGATCACCGCCCCGAAGCCACGCCGCCGGTGGGCGGCGACCACCTCGATGGCGGTCAACACCACCACGTCGCCCGCGACAGCGGCGCGTCCGATGCCCACGAGTTCGCCGCGCAGCCGCGCAGTCAGATACCAGGCCGGAGCTGCCGTGATCACCCTCCGCGCCGTCGGCGGCAGTTGCGACCCGCGGTAGTGGTAGACGTCCAGCCACGCCTGGTCGGGTTCGCTCGCGCACCGCAGGTCGAGCGCGGCCGCGTCACCGAGCGCCGGCTCGTCGGTGCCGTGACCAGGTGCGATCCGATCCGGACGAGCGGCGCGCACCATCACCAGGGTCCACGGATCCGCCGTCCAGCCGCGCCGCGCACACAACAGCCCGATCTCATCGGACGGTCCGGCCGACCCGTCCAGGCTCGCCGGCACCTGCAGCCGCGGTGCCAGCCCGCGCCGCCGGTACCAGTGCTCGACACGGTCGAGGGCCTCATCGAGCGGACAGCCCGGATCACCGAGGGGCGAAGCCGAGTTGGCGCGTCCGGTGAAGCCGCCGGCCGCGCGGAGTTCCCACTCCCCCATTCGCTCCTGCTCCAGCCCTGGCCAGGTGCGAGCCATCAGCCGCTGGATGGTCACGATGTCCACCCACCCAGTGTGGTGTAGCCGCTCTATCGACGAAGCAGTTCAGTTCGAATCCGCGCCGAGCATCCGCATCTGCTGCTCCACCCGAGACCTCGATGGAGGTGTTGGAGTGTCCTGACCTGCCGGCCCAGCCACGAACCTGAACGGTCAGTGGGTCGGATGCCGCTCGTACGTCAGCCCGACCATCAAGGTGCTACCACCCACCATCTACTCACTTCTGATGACCGAGCTCGTCAAAGTAGGTACGCCCGGATCTGCCGATGATCTAGCTTGTCGAGAGGGCCGTACGCGCGCTCATGCCGATGACAGGGTCGTCGAGCGCGACCGAAGTTCCATGAGATGCCCGAGATGTTCGAGTCTCCTCAGCGAGTTCACGCGTCGGATCGTTGGGATCAGGGGACGCAATCACTATGGCCCACGCCTGGGCTCCGGACGGCCAGGTCTGGCCCAGCCAATCCTGAGCGCAGCGAGTGCCTGTTCCGCTTTCGTGATGTGGCTTCAGAGGCCCAATCGAGCTACTTGGCCGCTTCCCAGGACTTCCGGTGGCAGAGTTCGTTGCATGGCGAAGACGAAGGTGGTTGCAAGGTTCTTGGGGAACCGGCTCGAGTGCATCGTCGAGGCATCGCCCGACTTGGGCCTTCTTTTGTCTGGTAAGCCGAGGCAGCTGTTTCCGATTGTTGAAGGATCTTCTGCGCTTGCAGAGAATCGCGCCTTAGTCGACAACGCTTGGTCGTGTGCGCTGTTTACACATCAAGGGGTCACCCTGCCAACTCTTGAAGAACAGGACGCCGCGCACAAGCGAGTCCGGGCCCACCGCAGCGTTGTTCTAGCGCTAGCCGAACTTGCGGCACACGCTTCACAAGTGACGAAGGACGGGTGGTGTTCCGGCTGCTTTACCATGTCGACTCACCGAAAAGCCAAGACGCCAAAGGGCCAACTCCCTGCCTACCTGTGCAGCAACTGCGGGTCCCCCACGCTGGGCTGCGCTGCCAGGGGATGCCCGTACATGGCCACACGGAGCGGAGCCCACCCCGTGGTGCCTCGCTATTGCGCGGAGCATCGGCACGAAATTCCCGGTTTCGAGAAGAGTGCTGCCGCGATGCACAGCATCGGTGACTACGAGTCGTTTCTCAGCTTCGATAGCCCGAACCTCAGCCGCGCGACCAAGATTGCCGGGGTCGCAGTGGTGGGCGCTGGAGTGGGCGCGCCTGCGGCGCTCCTGGCCGCACCGGCAATCGGCGGAGCGGTCGGAACACTGATCGGCGGCTACAGCGGCGCCGTCGCGACCAACGCCGGCTTGGCCTTCCTGGGAGGGGGATCACTGGCCGCCGGCGGTCTTGGGATGGCCGGCGGCACAATGGTGGTCACGGCGGCCGGAGGTGCCCTCGGCGGCGCCCTGGGCGCCTCCGTCGTCAACCCCTATCTCAGGCAGGACAAGTCATTCCGCATCGAGCAACTCCAGTCCGGTGACGACATACCCGTGATCGTCTGCAACGGATTCCTCAGCGAGAAAGGCGAAGGATGGGGCGAATGGAAACAAATCGTAAGTAGGCGCTACCCACACTCACCCGTGTACCGCGTGCATTGGGGCGCCAAAGAACTCAAAGACCTGGGTATTCTCGCGAGCGCAGCAGCGATCAAGACAGCGAGCGTGGCGGCGATCAAGCAGGCCGCCGCCATCGCCACCAAGGCCGGCGCCAAGAAGTTCGGCCCGCTAGCCCCAGCACTGCTCGCAATGGACCTTGTGAAAAACCCCTGGCATGTGGCAAAGAACCGCGCCGACAAGACCGGAGCGATCCTCGCCGATCTCATCGCCCGAACCGAAGCTGACACGTATGTGCTGATCGGCCACAGCCTAGGTGCTCGAGCAATGGTGGTGGCCACCCAGACTCTCAGCACCAAGATAGACAGTCGAAGGGTGCGCGAACTACACCTACTCGGTGTCGCCATCGGCGCCCAAAGCGATTGGCAGTCGCTCGCTGACGGCGTCGACCAAGCGGTTTACAACTACCACTCACGCAACGACTCCGTCTTGAAATACATCTACCGCACCGCCCAAGCGGGCCAAGCGGCCGGTGGACTCGGCGGCTTAACCCCACTCACGGCCGGAATCCACAACGTCGACGTGACCGACCGAGTGAAGAGCCACTTCGACTACCACGCAAACGTGACACTTTTCTAGCTGCACCACCAGCCATCGCGCACTGGCGCGACGTACTGTCATGCCGCGGTCAGTGCTCTGAGGTTCGGTAGAGTCAACGTCATTGAGCTGGTACATCAAGGCGGGCGATCGAACGTAGAACTCCAGCGATGTGGTCGGACTCGTGCCAAGTACGGACGAGGCGCGCAACTGGGTCGATCATAATCCACCACCTTCAGGAATCTGAGTCGTTGCTCGGCCACGCCGTGCCCGAAGGCCGAAGGCAAGCCTAAATCCTTGCAGAGTCGGGCATTTCTCGCAGAGGTGTAACGAGGAGAACACAAAGTGGCGCGGTCGGCCCAACGTCCGCTTCTGCCGCGAGTTCTGCGTGCGTTTGTACAGGGGTGGGCCGACTTGTCGCGAGGATGATCCATGCTGTGCGTGTGAGAAACGACGGACTGCCGCTGCCCGAACCGGATGAAGTAGCGGTCTTGCACGGATACGACCTGGTCCGATCGGATGAGCTGCCCGGCATTGCCACGCGTTGGCTGGCGTCCGGACACCCGGACAGCCCGAGCGTCGCAGAGCTGGCGGCTAGCGATCCGCACGACGCGTGGGGAGCCGAGTCGCTGCTGAAGCAAATCGCGAGGGATCTTAGTCCGCAGTCTGCCGTCCAGCGCACCGATGACGAGCGGGTCGTCATCGAGTGGGTGACCGAAACCTGGCGCGCGACCGGTGACACTTGGTGGGCAGTTCAGACATTGGCCCGGCTTGGCGAGGAATTCCCAGACTTCGACCTTGGCGTATTCGTGGGCTACTCCGACGAGTTGGCAGGAGGATGGGGCCGGCTGGCGCCAGACCTTCTGCAGGAGGCGCATGCGGAATTGGGTCGCAGGCTCGCCTGAAGTCGTCTCTGGGCCACGCGGACATCTGCCTACCTCGCGCAGGGCTGATCGTGGCCGATGAGGGCTTGTCGCCGCACTGCTCAGTCTCGTCCCGGCGCCTGGCCGGCGATCACAGTGTCTCGGGTTGGGCGACCGGCACGGTCTTGGCGGGACCCGGAGTGGACGAGCTGTGTCCCGTCGTCTGCGAACGAGTACTCCTTGGCTGTGTTTGACCATTCTCGACGTCGTATCCCGCGGCGCAGCACGTCGTCTATCCAGCAGGCAGCAAGGGCTGCCTGTTCCTTGAGGGTGCCAGAGAAGGTGGTGGTTGACAGCCGGGAATCCTCACGACGCAGGTCGAACGTCTGGCTATCGAGGCTTCCAACTGTGGTCGTGACGCCGTCGAAGTAGGCGCCCACGGTCAGGAGCACGCAGTCGTCGACACACACGTCCGCCCACGCCAGACACCTTCCGTTTGCGGATGCTGTCTCCATGCCTTCGTACCAGTCATCGGGCGCCTTTGAGACTACCCATCCGAACTGCTTGACCTGTGCTCGAAAGTGCGCCACGTAGGCCGACTCGGCCTCGGACAAAGCCATAGTGCTCGGATCGTCGACATCGCTGTTCGCCACGACGCCGAGTTTAGGGTTTCGCGTTCCCAAGCGGCGCGCGAACGCTCGCAGTAAGCCATCCACCTCCCCCCGGATTGTCGCGATCACCTGATGCGCGGGCTGCTTTCTGGCAGAGTGGATCTCCTGCCCAAATGGAGGTGGAACCAGTGATTGCCGAAGCATTCCCGTCCGAGAAACGCCGTTGGCTGCCCGCAGCCGAGGCATGCCTGACGGTCGGTCCGCTACCACCAGTCGGATGCATCCACAGATCCGACCGTGAGCCACTCCGGGTCGCCGGTGAGACCCTGATGATTCCCCATCGTCAGTACGACCGCCCGCTGGACCCAGCAAGTCTCGAACCCCACGCAAAACTTGTCTGGCTCGCCTGGTTCACACGAAGCCACGATGGCCGGCTCCGCCAAGCCGCGATACGCGAGTTCCCGAGGAAACCTGAACCTTGGCTCTTCCCGTACCTGATCCAGCCACTCGGCGAGTACGTCATCGAAATCTCGCACGACGTCCGCCAGCTCATCGCTGGCGCCCTCGAGGATCCCCCAAAGGCCCATGCACTCGGCAAGTTCTGGATCGCCAACCCGAGCTTCGCAGCCATCACGAAATCCCGAGCCCGCAGCTACTGGGACGTGTACTACCGGCCGCAGGCTCCCACCTACGCCGAATATCCAGCAGCAATGGCCTTGGCGGAACTCGACCGGAACGGTGCGGAAACGCACTGATCTGCCGCGGTGCGCGAGGGTAGCTTTCGGGGTTCGATGTTCCGAAGCACGACCGCCATCTATTGCGGCGCGGCGCGCTAGACGAGTCAGGGCTGGTAGCCCTCGAACTCCCATTGCCCTAGGCGTCCGAGCCGCTGGCCAAGCTCCGGCCAGGTGGCCGCCTCCGCTTCGTGAACTCGGGACGCCAGCCAAGCTTGGAGGGCGGGCTGATTGAAATCGTCGAGGTTGACCACAACGTGGTGCCTCGCGTCGTAGATGCCGCCGGCCCGACGGGAGGCAGTGGCCAGCCACTCCGGCGTGCACACGGTGACGTCAAAGGACTCTTCTCCGGGCGAATCAGAGGGACCAATAATGAGCCGCGCGAGGAACGAGAACTCAGCAGGGTCAGCAGAGAGTGTGGACGGCTCGGGTTGAAACCCAATGCTTTTCAGCGCAGCTCGCATTCCACCATCCTCGCGCATCAAACGCACGGACATGCCGCGGACCGGGAGTGTCATTGTCAGTCCCTTGCGCCCGCGGGCTTGACGTGCCGCCATGCTCGGTGACGTGTGATCTGAGAGTATCTCGTGTCTGCTGCGCAGCGCTTAAGCGCGCTGGAAACCTCGGCACTCCATACTCCCTGGTCAACCCAGTCAAGCGCCTTGCTTGCCCACCAGTCCGACCAAGAATTCGCACCGAACGCTACCAATCGAGCAGCGAGCAGCTCGTCGATAGAGGCGTCGGAGCGGGGATGCTCTAGCAGCGGAAGGAGGGACCGCAGATCCTCGCTGGCGTCACCCACGCGAGAGAGGTTAAGCGCATCGCGTACTTTCCGCAATTGCCGCCGCGTGAGCATGATGGTGGGGTGC
>DAOSUG010000078.1:0-3795 GCA_035378545.1 Micropruina sp.
CGATACCCAACACCAACGGACCGCTCACAGCGTCAACTCCCCCACTCGTTCAGCTCGCGCTGCATCACCAGCGCGTCGCGTCCGGCACCGTAGTAGTTGGCGCGGTAGCTGATCTCGACGAAACCCATGCCCCGGTACAGCGCCAGGGCCGGCTCATTGGCCCACTCGACCTCCAGCAGCATGCGTTCGCCGCCCGCGGACGCCGCCCACGCCAGCCCGGCTTCGAGCAGCGCCCGGCCCATGCCCCGTCCGCGAAAGCCGGGATCGACCACCACCCGGTTCAGGTCGGCCACCTCGGCGATCAACTGGAAGGCGGCGATGCCCCGCAGCATCCCGTCGTCGTCACGCACCGCGGGAGCGAACCGATGCCCGCCGCCCAGCTCGGGCAGCCATGACTTGTCGACCCATCGGGACGCCGGCAGAAAACCGGTCTGTTCCAGAGCGAGGATCGCGGGCAGGTCGGACGGGGTGGCCCGGTCGATCAACACGGTGCGACCGCTCATCGCTTCAGGCCCGGCGCCAGCCGGGGTTGCAGCAGGGTCGACTTGCGAGTGGTCGGCACCTCGGCGTCCGGACGGCGCAGATACAGCGGCGAGAGGCCCACATCGGGCAGGTCGGGGCCGGCCAGGGCGAGCAGTCCACCGTCCAGCGGTGTGGACCTGCCGCCGGCCAGTTCTGCCCCCGGGCCGGTGACGGGCAGGTCGGGCAACTCGGCGGCCGGACCGACGAAAGGACCGGTGAGGCGGCTCGCGTCCGCGCCGTAGCGAGCCCAGTAGACCTCTTTGCGGCGGGCGTCCGAGACCACCAGAAACTCACCGGCCGCGTCCGCAAGATATTCACCGGCCGCGTCCGCATGACCGGCGTAGCCGACCGCACCGACGTCCAGCGAGCACACGCCACGAACCGGCACGCCGAGCGCGAAACCCAGGGTCTGCGCGGTGACGACCCCGACCCGCAGGCCGGTGAACGGACCCGGCCCGACACCGACCACCAACTGCGTGACGTCGGCGAGCGTGCGCGCGGCATTGTGCAGGGTCTCGTGGATCAGCGGCATCAGTCGCTCCGCGTGTGCCCGCGGATCGGTGACCGCGCCCGAGGCCAGCACGGCACCGTGCGCGGCCAGGCCGACGCGCACGTCGGTCGAGGTGTCGATCGCGAGGGTCAGGCTCATCGGGGTGCCTCCACGTGTCGCAGCGTCTGTAGCGGCGCATCGGCCCAGCGCGGGCCACGCGCGGCCAGAAACACCAGCCGGGTGTCGTCGTCGGGGTCGAGACCCCGGCGAATGTCGATGTCGAGCCGGTTCTCGGCCAGGCCCTCGGCGATGCCGCCGCCCCATTCGATCAGGGTGACCGAGTCGGCCAGGGACGCCTCCAGGTCAAGGTCTTCGAGTTCGTCGAAACTGCCCAGCCGGTAGGCGTCGACGTGGACCAGCGCCGGGCCGTCCGTGGTGCTGGGGTGCACGCGCGAGAGCACGAAGGTGGGCGAGATGACCGGGCCGCTGACCGCCAGGCCCGCCCCGATGCCCTGGGTCAGCGTGGTCTTGCCTGCGCCCAGGTCGCCGGTCGCGATCAGCACGTCACCGGGGGTGAGCAGGGCGGCGAGGCGCCGTCCGAGTTCGCGCATCGACTCGGCCGTCGGCGCTTCGACGAGGATCGGAACGGTGAGTTGCCAGGTGGTGGCGCCGGGTACCGGCACGAACCCGTGGCGGTGCAGCCAGTGCGGCGCCCAGCCGGGTGCGTCCGTCGGATCCAGTTGAAGCGTTCGCACGCCGCGTGCGGCCAACAGGTCCGTCGTGGTCTGGACGAGCGCGGCGGCGACCCCCCGTCCGCGCTGCCCAGGGTGCACGGCGAGGCCCGCCAGTCGGGCTGCCGCGCCGTCGAGCATGCTGAGCACTGCGGCGATCGGGGCCCCGCCGACCTCGGCCACCAGGCCCAGCGCCGTCTCGGACGATGCGGCGGCAGCCGCGCTGATGCCGCAGGGGCGAGTGCCGCTCAGGCTCTCGAGCAGTGCTGCCGCGCGGGCCTGTGGCACCTGGACGATGCGCAGCGTGCCGCCGTCGGGGAAGGCGGCCTCGGCGACAACGTCGAAGCCTGATCCGGACGGGGCGGACATGCGAAACCTCCAGGAAGCGTCGGTGGGAGCCGTCCGAGTCTAGTCCAGGGCGAGTGGGCCCGGATTCGCGGGGGCCGCCGATGTGCGCGGCCCACGCCCGGCCGCCGTGATGTGGGCCGCCACGCTCACCAAGTCGACGACCTGCCCTCGAGCGGGCCGGCAAGGGGCCCCGCGGCAACGGCCAGAGCGCCGACTCAGTTGGTCACGTGTGAACGGGTGGGTTTTGATACAGCAGTCGGTGCTGAAACCCACCCGTAGCGCGGAACCACCAATGGCCGGCGTCGCGAGCGGCAGCGGCCGGGCACATCGGTCCGCGCGACGGCATGCCGGTCGTCTGTTGAGCGTGGCCGGCGACCACCAGGGAGCCCGGATGGGGTCGCACAGCAGGCGGCGATCGGTAGATCGGGGCTGGCCCGGACCCAGGCTGATCCATCGCTTGGTGCGACCCCAGTCAGGGGCGGTTTCCACATGGTCAGCCAACGGATCGCTCAAGAAATGCGCACCTCTACGCAACGCCGACACGGCGCCCCGGGAGACCCGGGACGCCGTGTGGAACCGTCTGAGCGTCAGCCCTGCTGGTGCCGCTGAAACACCTCCAGCACGGCCGGGTACAGCGGATGGTCGGAATCGAGTCCGGTGATCTGCACGACCGCCTGCTCGGGCGACAACTCGCCCAGCAGACGCTGCAACTCGACCGCCTCGGGATCATCGGGGGTGTCGAAGCTCAGCCCCGCCCCGATCGCCGCCAGCAGCCCGTTCGCCGGCATGCCGCGGTCGGCCAGCTGTGCGGCCGGCGAGATGAACCGGTCGTGACGGCTGAGCTTGCGCAGCGGTCCGCGGCCGACCCGCAGGGTGGTGTCGGGCAGGTGCGGGTTGGCGAACCGCTTGAGGATCTTCGACACGTACGCGGTCTGCACCGTCTCGTCCACGCCGTGCTTGGCCACGATCAGCGACTTGGTGTCGGCCAGCGCGTCCGCGACCTTGGCGGCGACGGACGGTTCGGCCAGGGCGTCCGAGATCTTCTCGATGCCTGCCGCGTGACCGAACCAGGCCGCGGTGGCGTGGCCGGTGTTGACCGTGAAGAGCTTGCGCTCGATGTAGGGCTCGAGGTCATCGACCCAGGTCACGCCCGGAATCTCGGGCACCCGGCCCCCGAACGGCGGGGTCTCGATCGCCCACTCGAAGTAGTTCTCGACCGTGACGTCCAGGCCCGCGTTGGGATCCTGGGCCGGCACGATCCGATCAACCGCGGTGTTGGCGAACAGCGCCCGGTCGGCCAGGTCGTCGCCGGCGTACGCCAACTCGACCTCGCCGCGCAGAATGTCGGTGCCGTTGATGGCGTTCTCGCACGCCATCACCGCCACCTTGGGCGCCCCGTCGGGGCGGGCCGCGATCCCGGCCGCGATGGCCGGGGCCACGAACTTGAGAATGTGCGCGCCGACCGCCGTGGTGACGATGTCGGCGGACGCGATCGCGGCGGTCAGCTCCTCGGCCTGCTTGGCCGAGTTGAGAGCGGAGTACCCGCGCACCACGGTGGTGCGCGGGTCATCACCCACCTCGTGCACGGCGTAGGAGCCGGAGTTCGCCAGGGCGTCGATGAGCGCCTCGGCAACGTCTGCGAACACCAGTTCGTAGCCGGCGTTGCTCAGCTCGGTCGCGACGTACTCGGCGGCGGCGCGCTCC
>DAOSUG010000078.1:3805-7551 GCA_035378545.1 Micropruina sp.
ACTCCGGCGCCGCGTTGATGGCGTCGACGAGGTCGGAGGCGACATCGGAGAACACCAGGTCGTAGCCGGCCTCGTGCAGCAGCAGACCGACGAACCCTCGTCCGATGTTGCCCGCGCCGAAGTGGACCGCTTTCATGTCAGCCGTTCACCTTTCCGAAGGCGTCCTTGATCTGCTGCGGGCTGGTGGCCGCCTCGAGTTCGGCGATCTTGGACTCGTCCAGGAACACCTCCGCGATCTTGCCCAGCAGCTCCAGGTGGTCGTTGCCCGCGCCGGCGATGCCGATCACGAACTTGACCGGGTTGCCGTTCCAGTCGATGCCGCCCGGGTAGCGCACCACCGAGATCGACGAGCTCGAGATCAGCGACTTGGCCTCGTTGGTGCCGTGCGGAATGGCCAGCAGGTTGCCCATGTAGGTCGACACCGACTTCTCGCGCTCGTGCATCGAGGCGACGTAGGCCGCATCGACGTTGCCGGAGGCCACCAGCAGGTCGCCGGCCTCGCTGATCGCAGCGTTGCGGTCGGTCGCCGAGCCTTCGAGCACGATCGAGGTCAACTTCAACACCGAATCGGACGTCTCTGAGTCAGCTCGCTGCTCGGTGGCCGGGGTGCCTGCGGCCGGAGCGGGAGCAGCCGGTTGAGCGGGAGCGGCCGGTTGAGCGGGAGCGGCGGGAGCAGGAGTGGCCGAAGCCGAAGCCGGAGCGGCCTCGGCCGGAGCGTCGGAGTTGACCCGACGCACCATCTCGACCACCTCGTCGTAGCGTGGCGACGACATGAAGTTGTCGACCGCCACGTGCACCGCCGACGGGGTTCGCTGCGAGGCCCGGTCCATCAGGTCCTCATGCGAGACCACCACGTCGAAGGTGTCGGACAGGCTCGAAATCGCCTTGTTGACCACCGTGACATCGCCGAACCCGGCCGACTGAATCTTCTTGCGGAGCACCGAGGCACCCATGGCGGACGAGCCCATGCCCGCGTCGCACGCGAACACGATCGACTTGACCTTGCCGGCCGGGGCGGATGCGCCCGCACCGAGCAGGCCCGAAAGGGCGTCGGACGACTTGCCCTTGTTGGCCTCGGTCTGACTGATCGCACTGGCGAACTTGTCTTCGCCGGCCGCCTCGGCCTCGAGATCCGCCTTGCGGGACGACCGCAGGATCACCCCGGCGATCAGGAACGTGACCGTTGCCGACAGGATCACCGACAAGATGACGGCGAAGTAGGCACCCGGAGCGGTCTGGGCGATGACAGCGAGGATGCTGCCCGGAGCCGCCGGGGCACGCAATGCGCCACCCAACAGCATGTTGGTGGTGACGCCCGTCATGCCGCCGCCGATCAGGGCGAGGATGAGGGTCGGCTTCATCAGCGCGTAGGGGAAGTAGACCTCGTGAATACCGCCGACGAACTGGATGAAGGCGGCGCCCGGAGCCGACGCCTTGGCGGCACCGACACCGACCACGGCGAAGGCCAGCAGCAGCCCGAGACCCGGGCCGGGGTTGGATTCGAGCAGGAACAGGATGGACCGGTTGTTGTAAGCGGCGTCGCCGGCCTGGGCCAGGCCCAACGGGGTGAGTACGCCGTGGTTGATCGCGTTGTTGAGGAACAGCACCTTGGCCGGTTCGATCACGATGCTGGTGAGCGGCAGCAGGTTGTGGCCGACCAGCCAGTTGACGGCACTGCTCAGTATCGACATCAGGCCGTTGACCAGCCACGCAACGGGGAAGAAGCCGATGATCATCAGCACGAAGGCCCAGATGCCGGCCGAGAACATGTTGACCAGCATTTCGAGGCCGGCCTTGATCTTGTTCTCCCACAGCTTGTCGAGCCAGCGCATCGAATAGGCCGACACCGGGGCCATGATCATGGCGCCGATGAACATGTGCACCTGGCCGAGTTCCTTGAAATCGGCTTCGGCGTTGCCTGCGGCCAGCCAGGCCTCGAGCAGCCGCACGTTCTCTTGGGCGATCAGGTAGTCGGAGCCGGCGATCGCACCCATCACACCGATCGATGCAACGACCGCCCCGCGCAGCCCGTAGACCATGTGTCCGCCGGTGTAGGCGATGATGATCGGCAGCAGGTAGTGGATCATCGGGCCGACGATGGTCGCGACGCTCGCATTCGGCGTGAAGCCCGCCGGAATGAAGAACATGGTGAGAATGCCCCACGCGATCAGCGCGGGGATGTTGGGCATGATCATGCCCGACAAGAACGTGCCGAACTTCTGCACGTGGATGCGGGCCGAGGACTTCGGCGCCGCGGTGGTGGTCGACATAGATCTCCTCATTGGTCGTGCCCAGTGCGGAGCCGGCCAGCGTCGGACGTGCCCGCGTGTGAGCAACTCTGTGATGCACACTAGACCGGACAAATCATCGACAGCCACCAACAGGCCGTACTGAGTCTGCAGATCGACCGGCGGCGCCGGGTATCGAGTACCGCTGAGCCTGGCTCCACCGATGTGCCCCGTCGCGAGCGGCACGGCCGGGTGGCCTGGCAAGACGGTCCGCGTGAAGGCATACCGGGCGTCTGGTGAAGCGTGGCCGACGCAGCCAGGGTGCCCGGATGGGGCCGTGCCGTAGGCGTAGATCGGTGGATCCGGGCTAAGCGCGCAGGGACGCTATCACCCGCGCAAGCGCCCGGGCAACATCCTGCGGAGGATGTGGCCCGGGGCTGTTCCGGGCGGCGAGCGACTGCACCGAGGCCGCAGCTAGTGCCGCCGCCGCGGGTTCCAGACCGGCGGCCAGCAGTGTGCCGCAGATGCCGGCCAGCACGTCGCCCGACCCGGCCTGGGCCGTCCACGCCGGCCCGGGTACAGCGATCGAGATTTCTCCATCCGGCCCACAGACGTACTGGGTGGCGCCCTTGAGCAGCACGGTGGCGCCAACCCTGGCCGAGGCCGCGCGGACGGACCCGAGCGGGTCGGCCTGCACCTGCGGGCGATCGACGCCGAGCAACCGGGCCAGCTCGCCGGCGTGCGGGGTGAGCAGCACCAGATGCCCGAGCGGGCCGCCGGGAAGAAAGCGTAGTGCGTCGGCGTCCAGCACCAGGGGCAGCCCCTCGTCCAGTGCCTGTCGGACGGTGGCGCGCCCGTCGGTTCGATCGCCCCAGCCGCTGCCGAGCACCCGGGCCTGCACGCGTCCCAGACCGATCACGACGTTCGGCGCCTCGGTGCGGATCAGGTCGACCGCCCCCTCGGCACCGGTGAACCGGACCATGCCCGCACCGGCGTGGACGGCGCCCAGGGTGCCCAGCACAGCGGCGCCCGGGTACTCGTTCGAGCCGGTGTCGATGCCGACCACGCCCCGGGAGTACTTGTCGCTCGTTGCGTCCGGAAAGGGCCAGGCTGCGGCGAGGTCCACCGGCTGCCAGGCCCGCAGGTCGGGCATCGGAAGAGCCAGACCGATGTCGATCAACTCGACCCGGCCGCAGGCCGAGGCGGCGGGTTCAAGGAGGTGGCAGAACTTGAGCCCGCCGAAGGTCACGGTCAGCGACGCGGTGAAGTGGGACGCTCCGGCGGTCGAGTTCGTCGAAACCCCATCGCCGGTCGACGACTCCGCACCAGCAGTCGAGCTGGTCGAGACCTCAGTGGGCATGGTCGAATGGAACGCAACCGTCATCCCGGCGGACGCCGGGATCTCAGCCGACACGTCCGCACCCTGGGCACCGAACGCGGGCGCCTCCCCAAGATCCCGGCTTTCGCCGGGATGACGAAGGGGGCCGGGATGACGAAGGGGGCCGGGATGACGAAGGG
>DAOSUG010000079.1:0-7494 GCA_035378545.1 Micropruina sp.
TCGACCTGTTCGACGAGACCGCGAGCGCTGCGGGCAGCTTTCCCCACTCGATGCTCGGCTATGAGCGCCAGGCGGTCGATGCCTACATTCGCGACATCGAACGCCAGCTGAGTTCAGCCAAGCGCAAGGTGCGGTCGCTGCAACGGCAGGTGGCGACCAAAGAGACCGAGACCGACCTTTCGAAGCTCGGCGACCACGCCCGCGACGTGCTGCGCGCCGCCGAGGCCGAGGCCGCCGAGCTTCGCAATCAGGCCCGTCTGGACGCCGATCGCATCGTTGCGCAGGCCGCCGCCGAAGCCGAAGAGGTGGCGCACAACACTCAGGCCGAAACGTCCACCCATCGCGTCGCCAACCTCGACGACCTCAACCGGCTGCGCGAAGAACTCGCCAACCAGACCGGGGCCGAGTTGAACGCGGCCCGGCAAGAGGCCCAGCTGTTGCGAGATGCGGCCGAGAACCATCGGCGCATGGTGCTGGCCGATGCTGAGCGCAACGCGACCGCGCTGCGCGAGCAGGCAGCGCTCGAAGCCGAGCAGGTGCGTCAGGCCGCCCAGAAAGAGGCGGCCGACCTGCGGGCCGCGATCGCTGCTGAACATGCCCAGGCTCTGGACGCGCTGCAGCGACACCAGTACGAGGTGACCCAACACGTCGGTCAGCTCTCGGAACAGGCCCGACTGCAGTCCGATCAGTTCGGCGCCGACATGGCGCACCAGGTCGAACTGATGAACAATCGGCGCAACGTGGCTGCGTCCGAGGCCGACAAGATCGTGGCCGACGCCGACGACCGGGCCCGGGCGATCATCGCCGAGGCTCGCGCCGCCGCCGCCAAGCGTGAGCGCGAGGCGGGCCTGGCCGAGGCCGACAAGATCTCGAAGCTCAACGAAGAGATCGCGCGGCTCAGGGTGCGTCACGGCGAGTTGCAGAAGATTCTGCGCAGCCTGTCGCAGATGGCCACCTCGAGCTTCGATGACGAACCGGCCGCCGCGGCGCAGGCCCCGGCGTCCGCTGCGCCCGAACCTCAGGGCCAGCCCGCCGCAGAGGCTGCCCAGCCGAACCTCGACGACGACGCGACCCGGGTGCAGCCTGCGGCCTCGGGTGGTTCCAACCGGCGCTGAGTTCCGTGACTGCCCAGCCGAACGAAGTCGGGGGCGACGAGAACAGCGTCGCCGACGGCACGGTGCCGACGGCGGGGCCGTCGGCTGCGCCCTCCGCTGCGCAGCCGACACCCAGCCGTCCGCGCGGCTGGTTGCACCGTATTCGCCGGGCCACCCAGCCCACGCCGCCCGACCTCGACCCGGACGCGATCCATGCCGGTCCACGCAACGAGATCAGCATGGCGCAGCGCAGCCCGTTCGCCGTCGGCTTCTTCATCACCCTGGGCGCGCTCACGGCGTTCGGGTTGGTGTTCGGTCTGGTCCGCATCGCGTCGGTGCTGCTGCTGGTGATGCTGGCCCTGTACCTGGCGCTCGGCATGAACCCGCTGGTGGAGCGGCTGTCGTCGCGGGGGCTGCGGCGCGGACTCGCTGTGTTGTTGGTCGCCCTCGGCGCGCTGGCGGTGCTGGCATTGGCGTTCTGGGCCGTGCTGCCGGTGGCCTACGAACAGATCAACCGGTTGCTGCTGAATGCCCCCGCGCTGCTGCAGGAGCTGCGGGCCAACCCGCAGATCGCCCAACTCGACGCTCGCTACGACGTGATCAACCGGGTCAGTGCCTTTCTGACCTCAGGTGAACTGCTCAGCACCCTGTTCGGCGGCTTGTGGGGTGCCAGCCAGGCGGTTGCGGGCCTGGTGTTCAGCACCATGATCACGCTGACGCTGACCTTGTACATTCTGGCGTCGATGCCCACCTTCAAGGACGCGATCTTCGAGCTCGCGCCGGCCTCGCGGCGGGCCCGGGTGCGCTATCTGGCCAATGAGATGTTCGGCCGAATCGGTGGGTACGTGACCGGACTGTTCATCATCATCACCTGCGCCGCCACCGTTGCCTTCTTGTTCCTGAGCATTGTCGGGCTCGGGCAGTACGCGTTGGCGTTGGCGGTCGTGGTGGCCTTGTGCGCGGTGATTCCGCTGATCGGATCGACGCTGTCGATGATCATCGTGTCGATCGTCGCGTTCACGTTCTCGGCCACGCAGGGCCTGATCACGCTGGCGTTCTTTCTCACCTACCAGCAGATCGACAACTACTTCATCCAGCCCCGGGTCTTTCAGCGCTCGGTCAGCGTGCCGGGGCCGCTGGTCATTCTGGCCGCGGTCTGCGGTGGCCTGCTGTACGGCCTGCTCGGTGCGCTGTTGGCGATCCCGTCCATGGCGGCGCTGATGCTGCTCTACCGCGAGGTACTGATTCCGGCACTCGACCGCCGCTGACCTGTCGCTTGATCGGGACCCGGCCACCGCTGGTTGAGCTTGTCGAGTCCTCCGGCTCGAACCTTCTTGGTTGCGTTGGGTGCCGCGGATTGGGGGTGCACCCCGTCCCGCCCCAGGCAGCCTCACCGGCTCCGCAAGCTCCGCCGGTGAGTTGCCCGACGCCCGACCACACCCTGACGGGGTGCACCCCCACTCCGCTTCAATCGTGCGTTGGGTGGCCCGGCGTTCTCGCTGGTCGAGCTTGTCGAGTCCCGAGCGGTGGTCGTTGGTGTGACACGTTGGGCAGCTACGTTGTTGTGAACGAAGCTGCGGGACGGGCGCCCGGGCACGGTTCACCACCTATCTGTCGAGTCCTCACGGCAGCTGCGATCTCGACATCGTCGCTTGATGGCGGGATACCTCGGCAATTTCGTGTTGCAACCCGAAACTGGACGGCGTTCCCGCCAGCGGACAGCGATGTCGAGATCGCTACAGACCTCTGGGCGGTCGGTTGTGACCCGACTCAGAACAAGCGGTCCTCGGCGTTGTCCAGACCGCGAAGGGCGTCGTAGTCCACGCTGACGCAGGTGATGCCGCGGGTGCCGGCCAAGGTCTTGGCCTGCGGCTTGATCAGCTGGGCGGCGAACACACCCTTCACCGGGGCCAGCAGCGGGTCGGCGTTCATCAGGGCCAGATACCGGGTCAACTGCTCCACGCCGTCGATCTCGCCGCGCCGCTTCACCTCCACCGCCACGTAGCCGCCGGCGTCGTCGCGAAACAGCAGGTCGACCGGGCCGATCGGGGTGAGGTACTCGCGCTGCACCAGGGTCCAGCCCGGGCCGAACGCTTCGGGATGCTCGGCGAGCAGCACCTGCAGATGAGCCTCCACCCCGTCCTTGACCAGGCCGGGGTCGACGCCGAGTTCGTGGTGCGAGTCGTGCAGTACCTCGGCGATCGAGATCACCAGGGTGTCGGCGTCCTTGTTGCGCAGTTCCCACACCTCGCTGAACCCCGAGTCAGCCTCGGCCGTCGTCACGGTCAGTGTGCACGGGGGGTTCATCCAGTTCAGCGGCTTGTAGGCGCGGTCGTCGGCGTGGATCGACACCGATCCGTCCGCCTTGGCGAGAATCAGGCGGGTGGCCAGCGGCAGGTGCGCGCTGAGCCGCCCGGCGTAGTCGACCTGGCAGCGGGCAACGATCAAACGCACCCGGTCAACTTACCCAATCCGTGCCCGCCCGGCCGCGGCGCCCACGGGCGCAGCTCAACATGCGCTCGCAGTAGGCTCGTCCCATGCCCAAACGACCCAGCAAGCACCTGCGCCCGCCGCGCCCGCTGTCGTCGTCCCATGCGGCCGCACAGACCAAGCGCGACGGACGCTGGATGGTGCAGACCATGCCGGGGCAGGCCGCGGTCAAGGACTACCGCTGTCCCGGCTGTGAGCACCTGGTCACGCAGGGCACTCCGCACGTGGTGGTCTGGCCGCTCGAGACCCCGATCGGTGCGCAGCGCGCCGTGGACGAGCGACGGCACTGGCACACCAGTTGCTGGAACCGGAGGCCCTGATGGCGTTGTTCACGCAACTGGTCGGGCAGGGACGTCCGGATGTGGTGTTTCTGCACGGACTGTTCGGACGGGGCAAGAACTGGGCCGGAATCGCCAGGTCGCTGGCCGAGCATGAGCACGCCGGCGTGCTGTTCGACCTGCCCAACCACGGCCGTTCCCACTGGACGCCGACATTCGACTACGTGCAGGTCGCCGACGAGGTCGCGGACGAACTACGCCTGCACCTGGGCAGCGCGGCCTCGGTGAACCTGGTCGGCCACTCGATGGGCGGCAAGGTAGCCATGCTGATCGCGTTGCGCCACCCCGCACTCGTCCGGCGGCTGGTGGTGATCGACATCGCCCCCGACATCTCGTACCAGGTGCGCACATCGGTGCCGCTGGTCAAAGCCATGCGGGGGCTCGACCTGAATGCGCTGCAGAGCCGCCGCGAGGCCGAGGTCCAGCTGGCCCGCGAGGTGCACGAGCCCGAGGTGCGGCAGTTCCTGTTGCAGAACCTCAAGCTCGATCGCCGGCCCGGATTGCGCAATCACTGGCACTGGGAGGTCAACCTCGACCTGCTCGGCGACCATCTGGACGAGGTGGCGGGCTGGCCGTCCGTCGCCGGCAGCTACGCCGGGCCGGTGCTGTGGATCGCCGGCGGCGAATCGCCCTACATTCGTCCCGAACACAAACCCCGCATGCTGCAGTTGTTCCCGACCACCCACCTGGTCACCATTCCCGGCGCCGGTCACTGGGTGCACGCGGACGCGCCCGAGCCCCTGACCGCCGAACTGCTGCGGTTTCTGGAGTCGTGAAGCCCCAGCGCCGCAGCGCCCTCAACCGATGCTGGCCGTCGTGATCCTGAACGCGTTGCGCGGACGACCCGTGCCGTCGCCGTAGCTGTTGTCGTGCCCCTGCGCCGCCATGGTCTCGATCACCTTCAGCGACGCCGCGTCCACCTTGCCGAAGACCGTGTAGGCCGCCGGAAGAGCGGAATCCCGGTAGAGGATGAAGAACTGCGACCCGTTGGTGTCGGGCCCGGAGTTGGCCATCGCCACGGTGCCGGCGGTGTAGGTCTCGTCGCCCTTGAGTTCGTCGGCGAAGCGGTAACCGGGTCCTCCACTGCCGCTGCCGGTCGGGTCGCCGCACTGCACCATGAACATGCCCGAATCGGACAGCCGATGACAGGCCGTGTCGTCGTAGAACTTCTGCTTGACCAGTGACTCGAACGAGTGCAATGTGCACGGTGCTGCCGCCCGGTCACCGGTGATCGTCACCGCGCCGCCGGTCATGCGCAACGTGACGTGAGGGTGCCGGTCTTCGGCACATCCGTCTCGGAGGGCGGCTGCACCGGCCGGGCGGCCGAGCCGGCCGCCGGGTAGGCGCAGGTGGCGCCGGCATTCGCCGGAGCACTGAACTGGCCACCGGTCGGGCGGTCGTGGCGGTGGAACAGCCGCTGACCAGCGCAGCGAGCAGAACGATCAGAGTGAGCGGACGGAGCATTTGCCCGAGTCTGCCACAGGGCATCGCCCGCCTCACCGCGGCATGCGGGCAGCCCTGCGAATCTGCGACCGATAGGCTGGCGGCATGGTCCAGCTCACCAAGATCTACACGCGCACCGGCGATGCGGGCAAGACTCGCCTGTCGGACATGTCACTGGCCGCCAAGACGGACCTTCGGGTGGAGGCGTACGGGCAGGTCGACGAGGCCAACGCCGTGCTGGGGGTGGCAACTGCCCGCGGCGACCTGCCCGACCAGCTTCAGCAGTCCTTGCGGCTGATCCAGAACGAGTTGTTCGACCTGGGCGCCGATCTGTCCACACCCCTGGCCGACAACCCGCAGTGGGAGCCGCTGCGCATCGTCCAGCAATGCATCGATCGGCTGGAGGGGTTCTGCGACGAGCTTTCCGCGCAGGTCGGGCCCCTGAGCTCGTTCATTCTGCCGGGCGGAACGCAGACCGCAGCACAGCTGCACGTCGCGCGCACCATCGTGCGGCGCGCCGAGCGCACCGCCTGGCGTGCGGCCGAGGTGCACGGGGTGGGTGTCGAAGGGGGTCTGAATCCGCTGGTGATCACGTACCTCAACCGGCTCTCGGACCTGCTGTTCCTGGCTGCCCGCGCCGCCAACGCCGAGCACGGGGACGTGCTATGGGTGCCGGGAACCGATCGCGAACCCGATGACCCCAGGGCAGCGAGGCGCCGCGAGCGTGCCGAGGCGGCTAATCGGGCGAAATCGGAGACACCCGGTATCGCATCCCCGGAGGGGCAGCCTCCAACCAGCTGAGCAGGCCCGTCAACGAGCCGACCGCCATCGCGAGCTCGACGCCGCCCGGCGGCCCGTCCAGGCTCAGGATGCGCCGTTCGTCATACAGCAGTTCGGCCTCCGCGGCAGAGGGACGGCGCTGCTCACCGGCCCGAACCTGCGTGCGGTCGAAGCGCTGAGTCGGCCACAGCGACAGCGAGAAGGCCGGAAACCACTGCAGTTCGTGGTCTCGATAGCGAGCGACTCCGAGCACCCACCGGGAACTCGGAGCCGAAGGGTCACGCCGCAGGCTACACGCGAAGGTGCCGCCGGTGCGCGAGAGCCAGCGACGGCGCAGCCACAACCACGACAGCGAGGCGACCATGAGCGCACCAAGAATGATCAGCACCACTTCGGCGGCGTAGACCACGCTTCCCACAGGTGTCCGTTCCTCGGCTCAGCGGACCTGTTGGGCCCTCTTGGCGGCAGCGAGCTGAGCCGTGGCACGATCGTGATGCCGGCGGGTCTCTTCGCTGTTGTCGCCGGAATTCAGTCGCTTGTCGGCTTCCATCAACTCGCGCTCGGCCTCGTTGACCGAGATTTCGTGCGCCAGTCGTCCGTACTGGCTGAACACCGAGACCCGGTTGTCGGCCACCGTGATGAAGCCACCGTCGATCGCGACCACTTCACGTTTGCCGTCGGGGGTCAGGATCTCGGTCGCGCATGGCACCAGCACCGCCAGGAACGGTTCGTGGTGCGGCAGGATGCCGATGTCGCCCTCGACCGTGCGCAACACGATCGACAGTGCGTCGCCCTCCCACACCCTGCGGTCGGCGGCGACCACGTCGACGTACAGCGTGTCGCCCTCTGCCATCGGGTCAGCCCTCCTTCTGCATGCGGTCCCAGTTGGCCATCACCATGTCCATGCCGCCCACGTTGAAGAACGCCTGCTCGGCGATGTGGTCGACCTCGCCGTCGCAGATCATTGTGAACGCCTCGATGGTGTCGGCGAGCGGCACGGTGGAACCCTCGACGTTGGTGAACTTCGTGGCCATGTAGGTGTTCTGGCTGAGGAACTGCTGAATGCGGCGCGCTCGCGCGACCAGCACCTTGTCTTCTTCGCTCAACTCGTCGACGCCCAGGATCGCGATGATGTCTTGCAGCTCCTTGTTGCGCTGCAGAATCTGCTTCACCCGGGTGGCGGTGCGGTAGTGCTCCTCGCCGATGAACTGGGGATCGAGAATACGGCTGGAACTGGTCAGCGGATCGACCGCCGGGTAGAGGCCGCGGGAGGCGACCTCACGGGAAAGCTCGGTGGTGGCGTCCAGGTGCGCGAACGTGGTGGCCGGCGCCGGGTCGGTGTAGTCGTC
>DAOSUG010000080.1:0-7471 GCA_035378545.1 Micropruina sp.
CACGCGAACGGTCACCGAGCAGTCCTGGTCGGCGCTGGAGCGCTTCCGCAACCGACACCCAGACCGGAAGACCACGGGGGTCGTCCTTCACGGGGGTACTCAGGTCGCACACCTTCACGGCTGGCTGCACGTGCTGCCGATGCGGAGCCTCTGGGATCACTGAACCTCGCCGAGTGCGTCGCAAACGCCGAGGCGACCTGACCGACCCGGGTGGGGGAGTCTGTTCAGCGGTCGAGCGCACCAATGAGGCGACGCGGGCGTCCCGGGCGCGGTTGGCCGAGAATGTGAGCAAGCGCGATGAGCTGTGACGCCGAGGTCAGTTATCCCTTGGCACCCCTGTCATCCCGGCGAAAGCCGGGATCTCTCTCCTGATCAGACAGCCACGATGTCGACCGCGTCACCCGCGTTGACCGGGCGCCTTACCCTGTGGCCCAGGTTGATCAGGTCCATCAGATCCTCGCGCTGCTCACGGGCGGCCGGTAGGCGCACACACTGGTTTTGCAGGCGACTAGCGTCGAGAATGACGTTGCCGTACTCGACCAGTTCGACCCGGCGCTGAGTCCGTCCCGCGTCGCCGCGCACTTCCGGCGCCGAGCCGCTCACCCGACGACGATCCGTTGGGGACGCCTCCCGGGCGCGAGCCGGCCCCGCTCACACGTCACCCGGCCACTATGCCACTGTCGCCGCCCGGACGAACCGGACGGCGACAGTGACGCTCAGAAGGAAACTACTTGACGGTCTTGGCGGCGGAGGTCTTCGCCACCGTCGTGTAGTCCGTCAGCGTGGCGGTGACGGTCACCGACACCTTCTTGCCCTTGTCAGCGGTGACCAGCTTGTAGCTGACCTTGGTTGCCCCCGAGATGGCCTTGCCGCCCCGCAACCACTGGTAGCTGAGCTTGGCGCCCTTGGTGTAGCTGGACACCTTGGCCGTGACCGTCTTGCTCTTCGCGACGGTTCCGCTGATCGTCGGGGTCGCGAGCGTCAGGACGCCCTTGACGGTGACGGTCTTGACCGCGGACACGTTGCCCGCCTTGTCGGTGGCCCGGTACGAGAGGGTGGCCGGCGCCTTGGGCACCGTGACCGGTGCCGTGTACGCCTTCCACGTGGTGCCCGCATCGAGGGAGTACTCAATGCCGGCCACACCCGACAGCGCGTCCGACGCGCTCAGCTTGAGCGTGCCGCTCTCCACCGAATCCGCCTTCGCAGTCGGGGCTGTGGTGTCGATGTTGACCGGCAACTCCTTGATCTGCGACGGCACGCCGTCCTCATCGACGGCGAGCACCTTCACCAGGTGCGTCCCCTCACCGGAGACCGTCACCGGTCCGGTGTAGGGGCCCAGCACCCCGGAGTCGACGGCGACGTAGGCGGTGTCGTTGTCGGGATCCGGCAGGGTGACGCTGACCGCGACGTTCGCTTTGTACCAACCGGACGGGGACGCCGCCGGGCTGGTGCTCACGGTGAAGTCGGGTCCGGTCGTGCTGACCGTGCCCACCTTGCCCTTGCTCTGGGTGAGGTAGTTCACCAGATTGTCGAACTGCCCGGTGTACGAGCCGACCTTGATGCCCGAGACACCCTGCACGCCCGCCAGTTGCTTGAACTGTGCCGACTGCATGGCGATGTTCAGAATGCGCATGGCGCTGCGTTGCAGATCGCCGAGCCGCATGTTCTGGCCGGCGGTGGGGTAGTTGCCCTTGATCGTCACGGTGTAGGCCACCACCGGGGTGGTGTTGTCGCCGTCCGTGGCGTACTTCACGTCACTGAGCGTGATGCCGGCCGCCTGCGCCGCGGTCAGGCCGGCGGTCGAACCCGTGGCATTGGCCAGGAAGTTCTTCACCTCGGTGTAGGCCTCGTTGACCGAGGCGTACTTGGCGTGGGCGGTCACCGTCTCGTTGTTGATCACGTCGCGCACCGTGCTTACCGAGGACGGGGCCTTGGTCAGGTCGGTGCTCGAATCCACCGTGGTGGTGACGCTCGTGGCGCCGGTCGCCGACGGCGTGAGCCCGTTGAAGCTCCAGTTGTAGGTGGTGCGGTTGTTCGACATCGTGGTCAGCTTGTTCACCACCGGCAGGCCCGAGATGTCGATCTGCGGCGGATTCTTGATCGTCGCGTTGATCGGATCGTTCGGCGCTCCGCCCGGCTCGATCAGGTCGTTGCCGGCGTACATGGTGTTGACGATGCCTGCCCGCACACCGCCCCAGTCGGTCATCACCAGGCCCTTGAAGCCCCACTCGCCGCGCAGCAGGTCGGTCAGCAGGTCGTACGAGCCGGCGGTGTAGGTGCCGTTGATCTTGTTGTAGGAACTCATCACGGCCATCGGCTGGGCCGCCTTCACCGCGATCTCGAAGCCGCGCAGGTAGATCTCGCGCTGCGCCCGTTCGCTGATCACCGCGTCGGTGGTGTTGCGGGCGACCTCCTGGTTGTTGGCGGCGTAGTGCTTGATCGTGACCCCGATACCGGCGTTGCTCTGCACGCCCTCGGTGACCGCGGCAGCGTCCAGGCCGGTGATCAGCGGATCCTCGGAGTAGTACTCGAAGTTGCGGCCGTTCAGCGGGTCACGGTGAATGTTCATGCCCGGGGCCAGCCACAGCGTGACGCCGTACTCCTTCATCTCCTTGCCGATCGCGACGCCGACCTGCTTGACCAGGTCGGTGTTCCAGGTCTGCGCCAGCATGGTGCCGATCGGCCAGGCGGTGCACCACTGGTAGGTGACCGGCGAGGTGGCGATCTTCTGGGTGATCCGGATGCCGGCCGGGCCGTCGGCCAGCGTCATCGCCGGAATGCCCAGCGACTCGTACTTGGCGGTGGTGTAGCCGGCGGCCCCTGCCGCCGACAGGGTCGAACCGGTGGCGCTGGCGCCCTCGACGAGGTTGCCGAGCTGGGTGACCGACAATCCCGCGACGAACTTCTCCATCGACGTCTTGCCCTTGGCCACGTCGTACAGGGTCGCGGACGGGTCCACTGCGACGCTCTGCACGGTCTCGCCGGTCTTCGCGGCGTAGGGTGCGCCGGTGCCTGCCCAGTCCGTCTGGCCTTCGGGCACATACGCCGTCGTGGACGAGATCGTGTCCCTGTCGATCGCGTAGTAGGGCGAGGTCGAATCGACCGCGACATTCTGCTGCAGTGCCGAGGCATGATCGGCGCTCGGAATGCTCGCCGGATCAAGGGTGATCGTCGGCGCGGCCGCGATCTCGTCCGCCTGCGTGGCGTAGCTGTAGAAGTTGGCCGGATCGGCCTTCAGTTCCGTGGCGGGAGCGTTGTCGTTGTCTTCGTTGGCGAGTTGCTCGGTGGTCACGTCGGCGGCCAGCGCAATCTTCGCCGCGACCGCGGTGTTGCGCGAGGAATTGCCGACCCGGATCAGGTAGTCACCCTTCTCGAGAACGTAGGCCGCCTTGCTCTGGCTGTAGGACGCCATGTCGGCGGTGTTGAACCGAACCGTCACCGTCTGCGCCTGGCCGGGCTTGAGCACGTCCGTCTTGGCGAAGCCGGCGAGCTGCTGGTAGGGCTTGTCGAGGCTTCCGGCGGGCGCCGAGAAGTAGACCTGCACGACCTCCTTGCCGCTGGCCTTCGTGCCGACGTTGGTCACCCGGGCCTTGACGCTCACCGAGGCGCCGTCCGCCTTGACGCTCTGGGTGGCGATCTGAAAGTCCGAGTACGACAGCCCGTAGCCGAACGGGTAGTCCACCGCGTCGGCCCCCAACGTCTTGGCGAACGAGTCGAAGTAGCGGTAACCGACGTAGATGCCCTCGGAGTATTCCTCCAGCAGCGGCTTGCCGTCGTTGGCACCGAACGTGGCCGAGGCCGGGTACAGCGAGTAACTGGACGCCCACGTGTCGACCAGCTTGCCGCTGGGGTTGACGTCGCCGTCGAGCACGTCGGCGACCACGGTGCCCGTCTCTTGCCCGCCCTGGCTGACCAGCAGCAGGCCGTCGATCGGCTGGTCACCGTCGGGGTCGTTGGCCGCCTTGTTGATCTGCCCGAAGAAGGACGTGTCGACCACGCCGCCCACGTTCAACAACACGGTGACGTTGGAATAGGTCTGGCCGATCAGCTGAATGTCGTTGAGCTCGGTCTCGGTCAGCAGATAGTCGCCGGCGCTCGACTTGCGGTCGGCGCCCTCGCCCGAGTTGCGGGCCACCACGAAGACCGCCCGATCGGTGGGCGCGGTCGGCTTGACGCTGGCGCGGGTGAGTTGCTGCTCGACCGAGGCGTAGTCGGCGCCGCCGCTGAGGCTGATGCTGCCGGAGGTCGACGGCGGGTACTTGGTGTCGAAGGCCGTCTTCATCGCCGAGTAGTAGGCATCGCTGGTGGTGATCGTGTAGCCGGCGTTGGTCAGGCCGTCGCGCACGCTGACGTTGTAGCGGTTGTTGACCTGGCCCGAACCCGTCCCGCCCTTCACGGTGGCGTACGAGCCCACGCCGAACACGGCGACATTGCCGCCCTTGGCGTAGGGCAGCGCGTGGTTGTGGTTCTCGAGCAGCACCATGCCCTCATTGGCGGCGCTTCTCGACAACTCGGCGTTGGCCACCTCGAGGGCGCTCTGGTCGGAGTTGGTGGTCGCGGCGACGGCGGTCACGCCTTGGCCGAGGGTGAGGCTGGCAGCCAGAACGACTGGGACTGCGGCGCTGAACAGATGACGCGTTCGGCGACGTGGAGTCATGGGGGATTCCTCTCTGGACGACGGTGTCACAGCGGGTGGGGAGGGGAAGCGCTTCAGTTCGCACCCTAGAACCGGACTCGTTCACAGGTGACCCAAGCGCAAAAGACGTGAGAGGTGGTGAATAGTGACCGGTTTTCGCCCCAGCACAGGCGCCGATGGTGAGAAAGGGTGTCCCGGGCGGACCGACACGATTACCCACCCCCGGGTGGGGTTGTTTCGCGGACGGGCTGGCTACGGTTGCAGCATGTCCCAGGGTGGTCGTCGCGCACTCGTGGGCGCTGAGCTCGACGAGGCGGAGAGCCTGGTCGGGCACACCCCCCTGGTGCCGCTGCGGCGGCTTCAGGATCGCACCGACCTCAGGGTGTGGGCCAAGTTGGAGATGTTCAACCCGGGCGGCAGCGCGAAGGACCGCACGGCGCTGGCGATGCTGCGGCGCGGCTGGGCCGAGGGATCGATCGGGCCGGACTCCATCATCGTCGAGTCGTCCTCGGGCAACCTCGGCGTCGCCCTGGCCCGTTGGTGCAGCCGGTTGGAGTTGTCGTTTCACTGCGTGGTCGACAGCAAGGCGAACCCGGCGACCGTTGCGTTGATCGGTGCGCTCGGCGGCGTCGTCCATCGGGTGACCGAGCCCGATGCGGCCACCGGTGACCTGCTGGCCGCCCGCATGGCCCGCGTCCGTGAGCTGGTGGCCACCATGAGGGGCGCAGTGTGGCTCAACCAGTACGCCAATCCCGCAGCGCTGCAGGCCCACGCGGGCACCATGCGCGAGATCGCCGAGGCGCTCGACCACCGCGTCGATGCCCTCTTCGTCGCGGTCAGCACCACCGGCACCCTGGGCGGCTGCCGCCGGTACATACAGCAGCACGGCATGACCACGCGGGTAGTGGCGGTCGACGCTGCGGGCAGCGTGCTGTTCGGTGGCGAGCGGTCCGAGCGGCACCTGACGGGTTTCGGTGCCGGCACGGTGCCGACGCTGGCCCAGCACCTGCAACCCGACGGCGTCGCTCGAATCGGCGAGGTCGACACCGTGATCGGCTGCCGACTGCTGGCCGCGCGGGAGGCGATCGTCGCGGGCGCCTCGTCCGGGGCGGTGGTGCAGGCATTCCTGCACGCCGCACCCGCGCTGCCCTCCGGCGCGCAGGTGGTGCTGCTGCTCCACGACGGCGGCGTGCCCTATCTCGACTCGGTCTACGACGACGGTTGGGTCGAGCGCCGGCTCGGCGTGGGCGCGGACGAGTTGCGGCGCCGGCTGAGTGCGGCTGTGCCTCGATGATGCGGGTCGCGATCATCGGAGCGGGCCCGAAAGGACTGTTCGCCGCCGAGAGGCTGGGGGCGCATCTGCAGCAGCGCGGGGCCGAGGCGCGGATCACCGTCTTCGACCCGCAGCCGCCCGGGTGGGGCGCCGGCTACCGGCCCGACCAGCCGGACTGGCTGCGCCTGAACGTCAACGCCGCGATCGTGACAGCCGATGGTCGCGGGTCCGGACGCCCGTCGCTCGGCCTGCCCGCTTTCCACACCTGGCGGCGGGAGCGGGGCGAGCGTGACCCGCTCGACCCCTTTCCCCCGCGCGCACTGGTCGGCCGATACCTGGCCGACTGCTGGCACGAGTTGCCGGGGCACCTGCCCGCGGGGGTGGTGCTGGACCACGTCGCGCGCCGGGTGCACCAACTGACGAGGAGTCCGCACGGCTGGCTGATCGAGGGTCGGTGCTACGACGAGGTGGTGCTCTGCACCGGTCACGCCGACGACTGGCCGGGCGCGCTGGTGCACCGGTGGCGCGGCCCTCAGCCGCTGGTGCCCCGGGTCTACCCGGTTGAGCGGTGGCTGAGCCGCGACCAGGTACCGGCCGGGTGCGCGGTCGCCTGCCGTGGTGCGGCGCTGACCTTCATCGACGCAGCGCTCAGCCTGACGCAGGGCCGGGGCGGACGGTTCACGCAGGCGGGCTACCAACGCAGTGGCGACGAGCCGGCCACCATCATTCCCGTCGGACGCCGGGGGGCCTTCCTGCAGGTCAAGCCCGCACCGGAGGGTCCGCTGAGTGCACTCGACCTCGCCCTGCCCCGGGCTCGTGGGCTGGCCCGCTGCGCCGCCTCGCCTGCCGGGGTGGGCACGGTGCTGCGTGCGGTCTGGCGCACGGCGCAGGACTACCTGGTGGCGGCCGGCGTCCAAGACGCGACCCTGCCCGCGCCCGGAGAGCCGCTGCCGGCCGATCCCGACCCGGTGGTCGCCCTGCGTCGTTCGCTGCAGGTGGCGTTGGGCAAGCGGGCACCAGGACCCGCCTGGGCGCTGGGCCAGGCGTGGCGCGACCTGTACCCGGCGATCGTCGGGGTGCTTGGGCACGACGGGTGTCCCGAGGCGGACTGGCCCCGGTTCGCCGCCGCGGCCGCGCTGCTGGAGCCGCTCGCCTTCGGGCCGCCTCCGGTGAACGCCGCCAAGCTTCTCGCGCTCTGCGAGGCGGGGGTGATCGATGCCCGCTATCTATCCGGGCCGTGGCCCGACGCCCTGCGCGCGGCCGACGTGGCGATCGACTGTGTGCTGCCGCCGCCCGGGCTGGTGGAGGGCCAGTGGCCGGCGCAGCTGTGCGAGGCGGGGGTGCTGGTGCGCGGACTCGGACGACGCGGTGTCGCGGTTGCTGCCGACGCGTCGTGCCTGGGCTCCGACGGCACCCCGATCCGCGGCCTGGCTGCGCTGGGACGCCTGACCGAAGACGTGGTGATCGGCAACGACACGCTGTCGCGCACCCTGCACCCCGATGCCGACCGATGGGCCGATCGGGTGGCCCTCGCCGCCACGGCACGGGTGGGGGTGACCCGG
>DAOSUG010000081.1:0-7447 GCA_035378545.1 Micropruina sp.
CGCCCGGAATGTGCTCGTGGCGGATCTCGACGACCGTCGAGTCCTCGGACTGCTGTACCAGATGCAGGTCGACCAACGACTTGGGGGCGTCGGGCTCGGCGTGCCAACTGAACCGGATCTGCTCCAGCGGATGGTAGCTGCGCACCACGCCGAAGGTGCCGTTGGACGAGTGCCAACTGTCACCCTTGTCGCCCAGGACTCCACCCTCGCCCAGCAGGGCCTCTGAGCCGGCGGGAGTGGCGAGCAGGCGCCACACCTCTTTGACTGGCTGGGACACCGATCGCTGGACGACGACGGTGTCGGTGGACTCTGCGAGCGTTTCGCCCGCCATCTGATCTGTCATAGAAACCTCGATCCGAATCGGTCCGAACCCGGTCAACAGCGACCGGTGGCACCACCATACCCGGGCGGGCACTGGCGCGGGCGGCGTGTCGCTACACCCGTCTCAGCGATCGGCGGGTTACAAAAGAAGCCACGACCGGACCGCGTATGAGGTGGCCCGGTCGAGTCTTTTCCACGGCTTCCCAGCCCCCGGGTGTCCGCTGGACCTCGAGCGAAGCGGAGACGTCTGGTACAGGTGTGACGCCTGCGTCAGTCGGTACAGATGGCAAGCCACCACGGCGCGGTCTTTCCAGATTCGTAGTCGGATCTTCGCATCTGCTATTGCGCGCCGCAGCGCACAGGAGTAGAACTGCTGCTACGCCGAATCCGACGAACCCAGCGGTCGCAAGATCAATCGGTTCGCCACAGTGATTCAGCACACGGACGGAGATCGAGGCTCTTTGCACGTGGAGCAATCCACGAGCGTTTCGCAAGACGGGCGAACGAGTCAGCGAACCGACCGTAGTTCGGAGGTCGTCTTAACCCGAACGAACAGGGGTCTGACCAACTCATACTTGGTCAGACCCCGCCTTCGTTGTACGGCCGCCTCGGCCCCGATCCACCCCCATCTCCGCCTGTTGCGCTCCGTTGGAACGCCCGGACGTCGCCGGCCACGCTCCCAGTTGCGCGGTGTGCCCCTGCGCGGACCGGCGGGCACGGGTCGGTGACACCAGATTCGGTGGACGGTGAACGACCGGGTGGGTTTTGCCACCGCAGTCGGTGCCGAAACCCACCCGCTGTCATCAGGTCACGACATTCGGGAAGACGCTGAACCTTCGGCACTCGTCATCCCGGGCCTGCCCCGGGATCCCCGCCCACGCACAAATCCCGGCGGCCCACGCAGAGATCCAGGCGTCCGCCGGGATGACGAGGTTCAGGAGCCCAACGGTTCCCAACACGGCTGGACGACCGTCCCACACACTTGGGAGAACCGTCCCCCACACGACGCTCGGCACGCCTACAGCTCACGTGGCAGCCGCGGGCTGGCTCGGTACGCCGACACCGACGGTTCGCCCACCAGCCAGTACCGCCAGGGGCGTCGAGCCGCCACCGACACCCCCACACGGGGGCCCGTGGCGATCGGGCCCGGCGCTGCGTCCGCGAACTGTAGGCTGAGCTCGGGCTCTCCCACCGTGCGTCCGGAGTCGGCCAGGCTCAGCCCCAGCACCTGACCCAGGCAGCCCGGCCCACGGGCCAGCCGCGCGTCCGGCACGCCGGGGCGCCGGCGTCGTGCCAGATCCAGGCCGTCCACCACCTCGCCGGCGCGCAGCAGCACCGCTGCCCCACTGCCGGCTGGCCCGCAGACGATGTTGGCGCAGATGTGAATGCCGTAGGACCGGTAGCAGTACAGGGTGCCGGGTGGCTCGAAGAGGTGCCGGGTGTGCGGTCGCCAGCCGCGATAGGCGTGCGCCGCAGGATCGTTCGCGCCCGAGTACGCCTCGACCTCGGTGAGCCGCAGCGTCACACCGTTCACGCACAGGTGCGCGCCCAGCAGCGCGGGAGCGACGCTCAGCACATCGTCGGTGAGGTCCACACGTCCAGTGTGACCCGCCCGGGCTGGGGACACCGCGATAGTCTCGCAGGGTGCGCATGTCTGCCCTGGCCGTGGCGGTTGCCGCGTTCGGCCTTCTCACGGGGTGCGTGCAGCCAGCCACACCAAGCCCCACGCCCAGCGTCACCGAGGTGAACCTCGACCTGACCGCTCCGGGCCAGGCGCGCTCGATGGTGCGCAAGCTGATCGCCAAGGCGGGTACTCCGCAGCTGATCCAGGTCGAGATCACGCAGCAATGGGCAGCCATCACGGTGGTCAAGAACGATCAGCCCGAAACGTGGGCCTGGCGCGACAACACGATCAAGAAGGTCGACAGCGACGTCGCCTACGTGCAGCAGCGGATCTTCTCCATCGACGACTTCAACATCAGCGACGTCGGTGGGCTGTTTCGCGCGGCGTCCGGCATGGCGGGCTCGGACGGCAACCAGGAACTGCAGATCGTCGACTCGTCCGCCGGCGAAGTGTTCATGAGCGTGTCGACCAACCCCGAGTCGCGCACGGTCTTCTTCTACCCCAGTGGCGCGTTGCTGCCGATTCTGGACTTCAACACCGAGGGCGGCATTCGCGACGGGCTAGCCGATGTGATCGGGTCACGCAGCAGCGCGCTTGCGATCGGGGTGCAGTCGAACCTGGGGGCCTGGCTCGACCTGACCGGCAGCACCACCACCACGATCCGACGGCTGCGCACGGCCACTGTGCCGGTGACCATCAACGAGCGATCGCAGCGCTCTGACCTGCCCACGTTCAGCGTGTCGCGGCTTCACCCCGAGGTGATCTGGCAGGTGCTGGATCAGGCCCGGCAGCGCGGCGACTTCGACGCCGGCACCCGTTGGCAGGTGACGGTGGACGACCGCAGCCGGCTCGGTGTGCCCCGCATGTACTTCACCGTCGGCAACGACTCGTTCGTCACCGACCTGGAGGGCCACGAGATCACGCCGTAGGTGGCCGACGATGCGGCTGGCCGTGCTCGCCGAGACGCACCACCCCTGCCCTGGGCCAGTCAGTTCATTGGGTAGGTCAAGCCGTGCAGGTCAGGTCAGCGGCAGTTCAGCCGCACGCTTCAGCCGGCGAAGGTGTCGCACTGATTGGGGTCGCCGCTGTTGAAGCCCCTGGCCAGCCAGTTCTGACGCTGAGCGGACGAGCCGTGGGTCCAGGACTCGCGGTCGACCCGTCCGGTGGCCTGCTGCTGAATGCGGTCGTCGCCGACGGCGCGAGCGGCGTCCGCGGCTTTGAACACGTCGTCCTTGGTGATCGCCGCGATCGGCGAGTTGGGGTCCTTGGACGCATTGGCCAGCCACACCCCCGCGTAGCAGTCGGCCTGCAACTCGAGCTTGACCTGAGGCGAGTTGGCGCCGGTCTGGTTGCCAGCCGATTGCACCTTGCCCAGCACACCGGTGAGGTTGCTGATGTGATGGCCGTACTCGTGTGCGATCACGTAGGCCTCGGCGGCGTCGCCGCCCTGCGCGCCGAGCTGCCCGGTCAACTGGTCGAAGAAGCCCGTGTCGAGGTACACGATGCGGTCGTTGGGGCAGTAGAACGGACCGACGGCCGACGTGGCGGTGCCGCACCCGGTGCTGACCTGACCGGTGAAGATGTGGGTGGTGGTCTTCTGATAGCCCTGCATCGCCTTGCTCCAGTAGTTCTGGATCGAGTTGGTGTAGGCGACGAAGCGACAGTCGCGGTTGCCTTCGATGTCGGCACCGGTCTTGCACTCGGCGTACTGGTCGGTGGTCTGCTGCGGGCCGGACGCGGTGCCGCCGACGAGCGAGCCCGGGTCGAAGCCGAAAACCATGGCGAGCACCACAATGATCAGGCCGCCGATGCCACCCACGGCCATCTTGCCGCCGGCCCCGCCGCCCGAACTACTGGTGACCTGTGAGCTGTCGAGGTTGGCCGAATCCCGGTACTGCACCGCATCCTCCGTCGCCTGTGAGTTGTGGGCCGAGTGTAGTGGGCGCGAGCGCGGCATGTCGGAGGCGTCGGGGAGTCGGTTTGGAACGCCTCCGGGCCTCAGTCATCATGGGCAGATGCAGATCGTCGGTGTGGTGGTGGCGGGAGGGTCGAGCGTCTTCGTCCGTCCGCTCGAACACGGCGCCGACCCGCACCGGCTGGCCTGGGAGTTGGGGTACCGAATCGTCCGGCCGCTGTCGGCGACGGGGCAGGGCGACGACCTGACGTTCACGGTGCAGGTGTCCGCCCATGGACGAAAAGTGTCCGAGCGTGGCCTGCACCGGCGGCGGGCGCTCAGCCACGACCTGACCGAGGCCGAGATCAGTGCCCCGCTGGTGCGGCAGCGGCTGGCCGCGTACGCCATCGTGCTCAGCGACCGCGGCGTACTGGCCACCGAGTTCTCCGAGCGCACCGCGGTGCCCGGCTCGTGGGGGCTGCCCGGTGGCGGCATCGACCCGGGCGAGAACCCGAGCCAGGCGGTGATTCGCGAGGCGATCGAAGAGACCGGGCAGCACATCGAGCTCGCGCACCTGCTCGACATTCAGACCGACCATTGGATCGGACGCTCCCCCGCCGGCGTCATCGAGGACTTTCACGCAGTACGCATCATCTACGCCGCGACCTGCCCGAACCCCACCGATCCGGTGGTCAACGACGTGGGCGGCACCACGGCGTCCACCCGTTGGGTGCCGCTGCACCAGTGGCAGCGCATGCACTGGGCCGCCGGCACGCGCGCGCTGCTCGACCGACACCTGATGCGGCTGGCCATGCAACTGGGGTATCGACGGCGCTGGGCGGCCGGCTGACGAGTGCGCAAGAAACGAAACGCCGCCGACCCGAGGGCCGGCGGCGTTTCGTCGCGTATGGGATCAGTTGGAGCGGAAGTACGACAGCAACCGCAGCATCTCGATGTAGAGCCAGACCAGCGTGACGGTCAGGCCGAAGGCCGCGCGCCACGATTCGGACTCGGGCGCCTGCATCGCGATGCCCTGCTCGATGTAGTCGAAGTCCATGATCAGGTTGAACACGGCCAGCCCGACGCCGACCGCCGAGATCAGCAGCAGCAGCGCCATGTTGCCGTGGCCGAACAAGAAGTTGACGCCGAACAGCGACATCACGAAGTTGACCAGCAGCACGCCGGCGTAGGCCATCGTGCCGATCATCACCATCTTGCGGAACTTGCTGGTGACCTTGATGCGGAAGAACTTGTACGCACCGAGGGTGGCGGCGGCGGCGACCACGGTGGCGAGCACCGCGGCCGGAACGATGCCGTTCCACAAGGACTCGTACAGCTTGCTGACCGCACCGATGAACACGCCCTCGATGGCGGCGTACGCCAGCACCATCGTGGGGTTGATCACCCGACGGGCGGCCACCAGCATGACCGTGACGAAGCCGACCAGTGCACTGATGATCATGCCGGCCACGAGGAAGCGCGCGGGCATGAACATGAACGTCAAAGCGGCGGTGGCGATGACGGTGCCGAGCGTGATCGCCGACTTGGTGATCACGTCGTCGATGGTCATCACACCGCGGGCGGCCTGCGTCGGATTCTGCGGGCCGTAGGGATTCGGGTACTGACCGGGCTGGCCGTAGCCGGGTTGCTGGAAGCCGCCCTGGTTGGGCTGCTGCTGGTAGCCGTAGGGTTGCTGCTGAAAGCCGCCCTGGACGGGCTGCTGCTGCGGCGTGAAAGCGTCCGGCCTCGACAAGACGGGGTTGGAGCTGCGCATGGTGTTGTTTCCTCCTTGTGGATGCCCATTCATACTAGGCAACGCACGAAAGGGTGGGAACCTTCCACACCACTACTCAGGGCAGGTTCCGGGTGATTGGTGCACGCCGGGCACTGCCGGTGCGCTCGGACGGTGGCCGAACCGACCTGGGCGTGCCCCCGGCGGGGCTCGAACCCGCACTGGGGCGGGTTTAAGCCGCCTGCCTCTGCCGGTTGGGCTACGGGGGCACGTCGGCGTTGAGTCTACGGGTTGGTGCCGTGCAGCAGGCGCAGCGCGATGCCGTCCAGAATGTCGGACTCGCTGATCGTCAGGTCCACCGGCATCCGAGCACCCACCCGGTCTGCGATCAGGGCGCCGGCGCAGATCACGTCCGCACGCTTGGGATGCATGGACGGCAGTGCGCGCACCTGCTCGACCGTGGCGGCCAGCAACTCAGCGGTGAGTCGGTGCAGGTCCTCGCGGGTCATGGACGAGCCGTGCACCGCGGCCCGGTCATAGGCCGGCAGGCGTTGGTTGAGCGCCGACAGCGAGGTGGCCGTGCCCCCGACGCCGATCCAGGTCGCAACGGTGGCGAAGTCGATGCCGGCGCCGTCCAGCAGGGCGTCGACGTGGGCGCGCGCGGCGGCAACCTGCTCGGCACTGGGCGGATCGGAGGCCAGGTAGCGTTCCCTGATCCGGACGCTGCCGATGTCGAGCGAAAGCCCGTGGTCGACGCGCGGCGCCCCGGCCCGGTCGGCCCCGGAGCCGACGATGAGTTCGGTGGAGCCTCCGCCGATGTCCATCACCAGGGCGGGGGCAGCGACGTTCGGCAATGCGGTCAGCGCACCCAGGAACGACAACCCGGCCTCTTCGTCACCGCTGATGATCTCGGGATCGACGCCGAGTCGCGCCCGGGCGCCCGAGAAGAAATCCTCACGGTTGGACGCATCCCGCGCCGCCGACGTGGCGACCAGGCGCACCCGGTCGACCCCGAAGCCGGCCAGCACAGCCGCATACTCGGCGAAGGCGTCGAGGGTGCGGGCCAGCGCGTCGGGGTGAAAGCGCCCGGTGGCGTCCACACCCTGACCTAGCCGGGTCAGGATCAGCCGCCGGTCGAGGTCGACCAGCCCCCCACCGTCCGTGCCCTCGGCGACCAGCAGCCGCACCGAATTGGTTCCACAGTCGATCGCCGCGACCTTCATTGCGCCCCCAGACACGCACCGAACGGAGAATCCTTCAACAACTCAACGGCCTCGTCGCCCAGCTGGTTGACCCCCGGGCCGGCTGCCAGCGCATGGGCGACCAGCACGTGCAGGCACTTGACCCGGGTCGGCATGCCGCCCGCACTGACGGAGTCGATCTCGGGCACGTCGCCCAGGGCGCGCCGGTCGGCCAGGTACGCCAGATGGGCCCGGCGGTAGTGCGCGGCAAGGTCGGCATCGTCAGCCAGCCGTGCCGTCATCTGCGCCATCACCCCTTGTGCCTCGAGGGTGGACGTGCTGGCGACGGCCAGCGGACAGGTCAGGTAGTACACGGTCGGGAAGGGGGTGCCGTCCGGTAGCCGGGGTGCGGTGACCACGACCCCGGGGCTGCCGTCCGCGCAACGCCACGCCACCCGGAGCAGCCCGCGCGGGGTACGTCCAAGTTGTTCTTCGATCGAGGCGAGGTCGGCCGGATCGATGCTGGACGAGGTGGACACCGCCTCATTCTGCCCCGGAGGTGCGGGTGTGTCGAAGCGGACCGGAGCGCCGCCGAGATCGGACGAACCGGATCTGGAGAAGCCTGACCCAGCTGATGGTCGAGCTTGAAACCCTGACCAGTGGAGGTCTCGACGCTCGGCCAACGGATCGGACGT
>DAOSUG010000082.1:0-7428 GCA_035378545.1 Micropruina sp.
CGGGCACTCCGAAGCCGGCGACGCGAAGGTCGGCCACGAACCGAACCCTGCGTTCGCGCACTGTCGTTGCCACGGCGGCGACCTCAGCGACCGCTTCGGCAGAGGCAGTCGCGATCATGGCGGCGATCGCCGGCGACGACACCGACCAGGGCGGCTGCATCCGCTCCAGGGCGGCGATCAGTGCCGGGTCGCCCACCACGTAGCCGACCCGCAGTCCGGCCAGTCCCCAGGTCTTGCTCAGCGACCGCAGCACCAGCCGGCCCGCCATGTGCGGCTCGATCAGGGATTCGGCCTCGTCGGTGGCGTCCATGAACGCCTCGTCGACCACCAGCAGCCGGCCCTGCCCGGCCGCCAGCAGGGCCTCGCGCCGGTGCAGCCAGCCGGTCGGATTGGTCGGGTTGCCGACGAACAACGCGTCCGCCCAGGACGGCAACTCGCCCAGGTCGGGCGTCCCGGCCCCTGCCGTGACCGGCAGCAGCCAGCGCTGCACCGCCCGCCCGGCCGCGCGTAACGCGGCCTCGGGTTCGGTGAACTGGGGGTGCACCACCATCGGATTGGTCAGCGGCAACCCGTGGGCGATCAGCGTGGACGCCTCCGCACCGCCGCTGGTCGGCAACACCATCGAGACGTCGACGCCGTGCCGCGCCGCGATCGCCTCCCGAGCCGGGCGGACGTCGGGATAGCGGCCCAGCGGCGGGGACAGCCGGGCGATCGCTTCGGCCAGCCGCGCGTCCGGCGGGGCGCCGTCGACGGCCGCCGCCCGGCGGAAGTAGTCCAGGGCACGCAGCAGGTCGTAGCGGTACCTCGGCGGGTAGGCCAGAAGGGTCGCCCACGGGCCGACCTGCTCGCCGGTCGATGCCCGCAGCCGCAGCCCCCGCGACAGCAGGTACTCCTCGCCACCGCGTCGCAATGGGGCCAGTGACTCACCGGCAGGTCCGTAGACCTCACGGAACAGCAACGCCTCCAGCGCGTTCAGCGTCGAATGATAGGACGAGCGGGTCGAGCCGGTCTGCCACTCGCAGTTCCAGCCGCCGTCGGCCAGTTGATGATCGTCGAACCAGCCCACCAGGCCGGCCACGTCGGCGCCGAGCCAGGTGCCGCTGGTGAGGGTGAAGCTGTTGATGCAGACGTCGACCTCGCCGCCCCAGTAGGGCAGGTCGTCGTACTCCCAGCGACTGTTCGCGGCAAGCTTGTCGGCGGTGCCGGCCAGGACGTCGGCGTCCAGCCCCCAGCGGCACAGCGTGAACAGTGACCATGTGGTGGCTGTCCAGGGCTGGCCGGGCTGATGCTGCAGCCAGGCCGACCAGTGCCCGTCGGCCGGGAAGTACGCTCCCCCGGCCCACTGGCCATCGGGGTCCTGCTGTGCGAGCAGACGGGCCCCCATTCCCTCGGTGGCGATGCGGCCCCGGGTTGCTCGCCACACCTGCTCATCGGCGTCGAGCAGGTCACGTTCGACCTGCCAACGCAGCGCCGGATCGGTGTTCAGCAGCCACTCGGTCGGCGGCTCGTGGGCGGTCATGGGGTCACAGTAACCACCGACCCGGACGAAATCTGTCCGGTTCGCTCAGCCCAGATCCTCCGGGCTCACCCTGCGGAGCGGTCGAGCGCCTGCTCGAGGTCGGCCCACAGGTCGTCCACGTGCTCGAGCCCGACCGACAGCCGGACCAGGTTCTCAGGCACCGTGTGCGGCTCGGCGGGAATGCGCCGGCGGCGCTCGATCAGCGACTCCACCCCTCCCAGGCTGGTGGCCGGAACCCAGAGCCGGACGCCCCGCACCAGGTCGTCCGCAGCGGCTCGGCCGTCCGCGAGTTCGATCGAGAGCATGCCGCCGAAGCCGCGCATCTGCGTCTTGGCCCGCTGGTGGCCGGGGTCGGACGGCAGGCCCGGGTACCGCACCCGGCTGATCGCCGGATGCTCGCTCAACCGGTCCGCGAGCACCGCGGCGGAGGCCTGTTGCCGCTCGAGCCGGACGGCCAGCGTTCGCAGACCCCGCAGGGCCAGCCAGGCCTCCATCGGGCCGAGAATGCCTCCGTGCAGGCCGCGGTAGGCCCGCAGTTGCGCCAACAGCGCCTCGTCACGGACGACCAGCAGGCCCAGCACCACGTCGGAATGACCGGCGAGGTACTTGGTGCCCGAGTGCATGACGACCGATGCGCCCAGTTCGAGCGGGTTCTGCAGCAGCGGGGTGGCGAAGGTGTTGTCGACCGCGATGCGTACCCCCAGGCGGGCGGCGGCCGCACCGAGCGCGATCAGGTCGGCGACCTGCATCAGCGGGTTCGTCGGCGATTCGAGCACCAGCCAGTCGGCGCCGGGCATGGCCGCCACCACCGCGTCGGTGTCGCTGACGTCGACCAGGACCAGCGCGAAGCGTCCGGCGTCGGCGAGCTGCTGGGCCAGGGACAACATCGAGCCGTAGCACGAGTCGGCCATCACCACCCGGCCGCCCTCGGGTACCAGGCTGAACAGCGCCGCACCCGCAGCCATGCCGGCCGCGAAGCACAGGGCCGTGCCCCGCTCGAGTGCGCCGACGGCCTCTTCGAGGGCCAGCCAGGTGGCGTTGTTCATCCGTCCATAGATGCCCGGGTCGGTCGCGCCGAACGGCTCCCACGACACGTAGGTCGACGTGAGTTCAACCGGTGGGCTGACTGCGGCACCGGCCCGATGCGGCGGACGTCCGGCCACGACAGCGGCCGTCTCGGGCGACCAGGACTGCTCACTCATGGGTGCTGCACCTTTCGCTGAGCGGAAGCGACGAGCCACTGGACGCATCCCACCTCACGCGCCGTATTGCAGGCAAAACGGCCGGGTGCGTGGCCAGTTGAAAGCTGTGTCGATGACGTCGCCACACTATCGGCCGCGTCTGAAGCCGCCGTCGCTCACCCCTTCTTGGGACGGTGCTTGCCGGGCCTGGGTGCCCGCGGTAGCGGCTCGCGGTCGGGCAGCGATTCGCGCACCTTCTTGCGCAGCACTTTGCCCAGCATCGATGCCGGCAGCTCGTCGACCACGTAGAAGGCCCTCGGCACCTTGTACCCGGTCAGCCGCTGCTTGCACCAGCTGCGCAGGTCGGCGTCGGTGAGCTGCGCGTCGGGCTGCGGCACCACCGCGGCCACCACCCGTTCACCGCCCACCTCTTCGTTGGGCAGGCCCACCACCGCCGCGGAGGCGACACCCGGATGCTCGGACAGCACCTCTTCGACCTCGGACGGCGAGACGTTGAACCCTCCGGTGATGATCAACTCCTTGACCCGGTCGACGATGGTGGTGAAGCCGTCGGCATCGACGGTGACCAGGTCGCCGGTGCGCAGCCAGCCGCCCGGCAGCAGCGTCTTCTCGGTCTCGGCCGGATTGTTCCAGTAGCCGCTGAAAACCTGGGGTCCCTTGATCAGCAGTTCGCCCGGTTGGCCCTGCGGCACCTCGACCGTCGGATCGGCGGGGTCGACCACCTTCATCCAGGTGCTGGGGAACGGGATGCCGATGGTGCCGGTGCGGCGCGAGGGTGCGAACGGGTTGCCCAGACAGACCGGCGAGGCCTCGGTCATGCCGTAACCCTCGACCAGCAGGCCGCCCGACACCGACTCCCACAACTGCACCGTGGCGGTGGGCAGAGCCATCGCCCCCGAGATGCAGTACTTGGCCGAACGCAGACTGATGCCGCGCTTCTTAGCGCTCTTGGCGGTGGCCTCATAGATCGGCGGGACGGCGCAGTACACCGTGGGTGGGCTCTTCTTCGCAGCATCCAGCACCATGGTGACGTCGAAGGACGGGAACATCACCAGTCGACCCTGCTTGAGGATGCCGTAGGTCATGAACAGGGTCATGCCGAAGGCGTGGAACATCGGCAGGATCGCGTAGAACACCTCTTTGCGGTATTGGGCGCCGTGCATCCAGGCCTCGCCCTGCCGGGCGTTGGCGAACAGGTTGTAGTGGCTGAGCATCGCACCCTTGGGCAGCGACGTGGTGCCCGAGGTGTACTGGATGACCGCCAGATCGTGCACCGACGGACGGGGGTGGCCCGGGTCGAGCACCGGCGAGGCGAGTAGTTTCTGCCACGACACGGTGCCGGGTGCCGGCTGGGTCAGCTTGTCGCGCAGGCCACGCAGCCTCGGCACCGGCAGTTGCAGCGCCAGGCGTTTCAGGGTCGGGAAGGCCTTCAGCAGGTTGACCGACACGATGTGGTCGGGTTCGAGCTCGAAGTCGCCGTCGCGCAGCTTGGCCACCGCAACGTCCCAGGCGATCACCACGCGCGCGCCGTGATCATCGAACTGGTGGTGCAACTCGCGTGCGGTGTACAGCGGATTGTGCTCGACCACCACTGCGCCGAGCCGCAGCACCGCGTAGAAGGCGACGATGTGCTGCGGACAGTTCGGCAGGATCAGCGCCACCCGATCGCCGGCCGAGACGCCGAGCGCCCGCAGGCCCTCGGCCGCTCGCGCGATCTGCTCGCCCAACTCGGCGTAGGTGGTCTCGCGTCCGAAGAACTCGGTGGCGACCGCAGAGCCGCCTTCGGCGACCGACCTCTCATACAGGCTCACCAGTGACTCCGTGGGCAACTCGATCTCGGCCGGCACGCCGGGCTGATAGTGCCGCGTCCACGGCGCGGGCAGCGTTTCGCTCATGCAGCCATCATTTCGGTGATTGGCCCCGGATGCACCCGTGCCGGCCCGTCAGGGCTCGAGTTTGTTGCGCGATGGGCGCCGGACGGGTGAGGTGGGTGCCGACGCGTCACAGCAGCGCCTCGAGCTTGACGACCGTGTTGAAGTTGCGTCCGGTGACCACCAGCGGCTTGACCAGGGCCGGCAGCTTCGCGGCGAGCCTTGAGCGGCCGATGCCGTCGACGAAGTCGATCCACACCTCGCGCTCGCCGACCTGGATGCGTTCGTTGACCGCGACCTCGGCAAGCCGCTCGGCCAGAGCGGACGGTGCCGCATCGCTGAGAAAGCAGACCAGCACGTGTGAGGGTGCACCATCGGGGAACGGATTGGCCTCGATCAGCCGTTGCAGTTGGGGCTTGCTGCGCAGCAGCACCTCGACGGTGAACCCGGCGTCGGCGGCGATCACCTGTTCGAGACTGCTGCGCACGATCGGCTCGTCGCCGGTTGCCGTGAAGACCAGGTTGCCGGAGGCCAGCAGCGTGGCGACCGCGGTGAAGCCGGCGTCTGCCGCGGCAGCCTTGAGTTGCGCGTTGGTGAGCGTGCGGCCACCCACGTTGACCGCGCGCAACAGGCCGACCCAGCGGCTCTCGTTCGTCATGGCATCATCCTGGACGATGCCACTGACAGTGTGCGCCGGGGTCTCGACCGGCTCGACCAGCGCGTGGGTGATCCGGACCAGCTCGACCAGCGGGTGACGGTGGGGCACGATGGGCATTCGGTGCAGATGAGGAGGGCCAGTGAGCGTCACCCCGCACTCCCCCGTGCCGTCCGCAACTCTTCTGTCCGCACCCGTGCTGTCCACACCCGTGCTGTCCACACCCGTGCTGTCCGCACCCGTGCTTCCCGAGGCCGAATGGCGGCCCCGGGCGCTGGCCCACGACCGGCGCGTCCGGGCGTGGACGGAGCCCTACCTGCAGCGCCGCTCGCGCCGCGAGCCGCACCCGGTGGAGGACTTTCTGTGGACGTACTACTCCTACCGTCCGGGCGCGCTGCGCACCTGGCATCCGGGCTGGGGGGCGACGCTGAGCGGTGACGTGGCGGCGTTGGTAGCCGTTCGTGGCCTGCTCGTCGAGCATGACCGGGCCGCGGTCGATCCGGAGCTGCCGGCGGCCCGGGCCGGGCAGGTCGAACAGATCCGTTCGCTGCTGGTGGCCACGCAGTCCCGGCCGGCCCGGCTCGGCTGCTTCGGCCTGCACGAGTGGGCGATGGTGTACCGGCAATCCGCCGAGCAGGTACGACACGCCCAGGTGCCCCTTCGGCTGGGCGCTGAGGGCACCGACGCCGTGGTCGAGGGGCACCGGATCACCTGCACGCACTACGACGCCTACCGGTTCTTCACCGAGGCTGCGGTGCCGCTCAACACGCGACGCCCGACGCTCGCCACCCGGGTACTCAACGAACAACCGGGCTGCCTGCACGCCGGCATGGACCTCTACAAGTGGGCCTACAAGCTGGCGCCGATCACGGGTGCCGAGCTGATCGCGGACTGCTTCGAGCTCGCTCGCGAGATCCGGGTGCTCGACATGCGCGCCTCGCCCTACGACCTGCGCGAGTGGGGATACGCCCCCGTCCGCATCGAAACCCCCGATGGCAAGGCCGACTACGTGCGGACGCAGCGTGACTTCAGCACCCGATCCGGCGTCCTGCGCAGGCGGCTGATCGAGCTGTGCGACGCCGTACTGGCCGCCGCCTGAGCGCAGTGTCAGCTCAGTCGCTCTCGACCCACTCCGCCGCCGCGACCTCGGCCGCCGAGGGCCCCTTGATGTAGCTGGTGGCGACCAGCGTGCCCTCGCGCGACACGTTGGTGTCGGCGGCCATCGCGATGTCGGTGTTCTGGCAGCTGACGCCCAGCCAGGTGCCGTCCCCGAGCTTGACCAGGGTCGCGCTGATCAGGCCCCGGCGCGGGTCGACCGGCTCGTTGTCTGGGTCGAGCTGTCCGGTGATCTGCCACTGCGCCATCACCACCGCCGCGTCGTCGCCCAGAAACCGCTGGCTGACCTTGAGCAGCTTGATGGAGGCGTTCTTGAAGGCGTGCTGAAAGCCGAACCGCTGCGCGCGCACGATCGAGCGGCGCCCCGTCCACCACAGGCCCACCACGTTGACGAAGTCGGCGTCCTCGACGAAGAGCCGACCGATCGCATCGGCATCCTTGTCGTCCCAGGCTCGGACGTACTCGTGAATCAGGTCGAGCGGCGTGGTGAGCGGATTCACCGCCGGTGAGCGGGCCGGAAACGGCAGTGGGGTGCGGGCGACCGCGCGTTTCAGCAGCTTCTTCAGCTTGGCCACGTGTGCTCCTCGATCAGGGGACTGCTGGCAAGCGTGACGATGCGGGGCCCGATCGTCAACCGGGTAGCGCCCGGGCCCCTCCAGAAAAGCTGATCCATCGCTGGTCGAACTCGTCGAGACTCGTGCGACCAGGGGGTTCGAGCTCAACCAACGGGTCGCAGATCAGCGCTTCCCTACACCATCAACTGGCGCTCCGTTGGCAGAATCGGCTTGGGCAGCCGGGAGCGTCCCTGCAGGTATTGATCGACGCCGTTGGCGCACGAACGTCCCTCGGCGATCGCCCAGACGATCAGCGACTGGCCGCGCCCGGCGTCGCCGCACACGAACACGCCCGGCACCGAGGTGGCGTAGTTCTCGTCCCGAGCCACGTTGCCGCGCGGGTCGAGATCGACGCCCAACTGCTCCACCAGACCCTTCTTCTCGGGGCCCACGAAGCCCATCGCCAGCAGCACCAGGTCGGCCGGAATCTCGCGCTCGGTACCCGGCACCG
>DAOSUG010000083.1:0-7425 GCA_035378545.1 Micropruina sp.
CCCTGCTTCGACCCGACCGGCTCGGGGACCAAACAGGCAACCATGCCGCTGGCCAAGGCGACCGACCACACTGTCTGGCAGGACGTCGCCGTCGAGCCGCAGGGCTACCTGTATGTGCTGTCCTACGAAGGTGTCGGCGCCTCACCGGACGACTACCACCTCGACCTGTACCGACCGGACGGGTCCTTCCTGGCCCGCACGAACGAGTTCGCCGCGGCCGCGATCGCGGTCGACATCATCCGCGACGTGTACAGCCTGAACTACGAGGTGCTGGACGCCGCGGCAGGACCGGAGCCGAGCATCAGCCTGTGGGTGCCACCGGTGAAGTCGTACCGGGGCAGCATTCTCAGCGTCGACGGCGCCTCACTGGTGCTGCAGGAGTCACCGCAGACCATCCTCACGGTCAGCACGAGCAGCGACACCGTGATCAGGCTGAACGACGTGGCGGCGACGCTGGCGGACCTGAAGCCCGGGCTCACCCTCACCGCGTTCGGAGCGATGAGTTCGTCCGGCGTGCTGTTCGCCACCCAACTGTTCGCCACGTCCTGAACGGATCATCATGACCATTCTGAGCATTTCGCAGTTCGGTTTCTCGGCCTACCTGGGTGCACCGGTCGCGCCCACCGGAGCGGTCACGGGCTGGACGTCGGTCAACGCCGACGGGCGCCTCGACAGCGTGCCGAACGCCTCGTCCACCACGAGCCAGGTGTTCAACGCCTACATGAACCAGTTGCCGCCCGGCACCCCGGGCCAGGGCTTCGCCCTGCAGTCGCTGACCAACGGACGCTACGTGGTCGCGGCGACGCAGAGCATCGCCGGCACCGACCGCACGGTGTTCCACGCCACCGGCACCACACAGGACGTCGCCGCCCAGCTGGGCCTGTTCCAGCTGGGCGCCAACCTCACCTACCTGTGGCGAAACCCGGCCGATGCCTGCTGGTACCCGCTGATCAACCTGGACAGCGGGGACGGCAGCGGCGGCGGCGTGGTCGTCGCGTCCAGCACCGGCTACGCCGGCCCGTACCTCGCACCCTGGCAGTCGGCCCAGACCAACCCCGCGTGGAGCTACACCCCGCCCGGCGGCTGGACGGTACCGAACGGCTCCGACCTGTCGTTTGTGGACTTCACCTGCCTCAACGTCACCGCGATGCCGTTCGACTTCTCGCGCTGCCGGTTGAAGGACACCGACCTGACCGGAAAGACCTTCGGCCACGCCCTGTTCGTCGGTTGCGACCTGACCGCAGCCACCCTGGTGCCCCCGCTGGGTGCCGCGGACGACGCCTGGATCAATCTGACCGGTGCGACGGTGAACTACCCGTCGCTGGGTCCGGACTGGCGATGGCTCAACCTGACCAGGGCGGTGATCAACCAGTTTCCGAAGCCGCCCGCCAAGCCGCCCCAGATCAACGCCCGCGGCGCGGTGCTCGACTTCGTCAACATGATCAGCTGGAACCTGGCCAGGGCCGACTTCACCGGAGCTTCCCTTTGTAACGCGAACTTCAACGGTTCGTACCTCAACGGAGCCGTCTTCCACGGCGCGGTGCTCTCGCCGCTGACCGAGACGCCGGCGGCGGGCCCGGCCAACTTCGCCTACAGCTACCTGTTCGACGCCGACTTCAGCAACGCGGTCGCCCAAGGCGTCAGCTTCGCCTACGCCTACCTGTACGGCAAGGCTGCGACCGTTGCCGGCGCCAGCCTGCGCGAGGCCGACTTCGCCAACGCGTTCCTGCCCGAGATCGACTTCAGCGGCGTGGCCGAGAAGGACCTGGTCGGGGTCTCTTTCGACGGTGCCTGCCTGGCCGGTGCAGGCTTCCAGGGCACCCAGCTGGGCAAGTTGCACACCAAGGGGTTCTCGTTCGTGGGCGCAGCCCTGCAGGGTGCGGACTTCACCGGCAGCAACCTGGACGGCGCCAACCTGACCAACGCGGCCGTCGCGGCCACCGCACCGCCGCCGCAAGGCGGACTGCTCAAGATCACCGCCCACTATGCGCTGGGCTCCATCAACGTGCCGATCGAACCGATCACCTGGACGTCCGCCACCACGCTGGCCCCCACCGACGGCACCACGTTCTGCCCGACCGGGACCGGACCCTGCCAGGGCGCCGGCCTGGCTCCGGCCGACCCCGCCAGGTCGCCGCAGGTCGCCTGGCCCGTGGTCACCGCCCGTCCCGCTCCCCCGACCATCTGAGAATCGCGCCCGCCTTTGTCAACCATCCCCACCAACGAAGGAGACCCCATGTCCGCCTCGACCCCCGTCGGGACCGTACTGATGTACGCCGGCCGCACCGACGGTGCCGGCGTGCTGAACCTCATGCTCGCAGGCTGGATCCTGTGCGACGGTTCGGTGTACCCCAACTCTCAGTTCCCCGACCTGTTCACGGTGCTCGGCAACAGCTACGGCGGCAACTCCTCAGGTTTTGCGGTGCCGCAGTACAAGGGCCTGTTCCAGCGCGGCCTGGACGGCAACGACCCTGCCCAGCGCGACCCTGGGGTCGCGACCCGCACCGCACCCCGTCCGGACCTGGCCAACGTGGGCAACAGCGGCAACAGTGTGGGCTCTGTGCAGCCCGACGCGTTCGAATCGCACACGCACTCGTACAACTACTACAACGACTACATCGAGAGCACCCACACGCTGGGTCACGAGTCCCTGTCGGGCTCGACGACGTCCACCACGTCGTCGACGGGCGCCACCGAAACCCGCCCCGTGAACCAGTACATCGACTTCATCATCAAGGCGGTGGCTTCGCCGGACGTGGTGCCGGTTGGCGCGGTACTGCCCTTCGCGGGCGACCTGGCCACCTGGGCCGCATCGCTGGCCAGCGCGGGCTGGCTGCCGTGCACCGGATCCAAGCAGACCCCGTCGAGCTTTCCGAACCTGTACAGCACGGTGTCGAACATGTTCGGCGCGGACGACCAGGCCAGTTTTCGGTTGCCCGACTTTCGCGGACGGTTCCTGCGCGGCGTGGTGGGTCAGGCGATTCCCGGCCTGCCGGTCGCCGACCCGGACTATCTGGCCCGCACCGCGCCGCAACCCAAGCTTCCGTATCCGGGCAACACCGCCAACCAGGTCGGGTCGCTGGAACCCAGCACCTTCGCCGCACACACCCACAACTACACCTGGAACAACGACTACTGGAGCGGTGCAGCGACAGCGATCGGCGATCACGCCGAGACCAACGCCGCCGTCACCTGGACCACCGCAGCCAATGGCTCGCTGACCGAGAGCCGCCCGATCAACATCAACGTCAACTACCTGATCAAGGCCCAGAACGCCTGAACGCGAAGGAGAACCCCGATGTCCTCGCTGTATCCCGTGGGATCCGTGCTCCCCTACGCCGGCCAATTCACTCCTACTTCCGAGGCGGCACTGATCGCGCAGGGTTATCTGCCTTGCGACGGACGCCAACTGGGCACCGGCGACCCCCAGTACCAGCCGCTGCAAAAGGTGATCGGCAACGCCTACGGCGGAACGAAGACCACGTTCTGCGTGCCCGACTACCGCGGCATCTTCATGCGCGGAACCGACGGCGGCGCCGGCGTTGACCCGAACGCGGCCACCCGGACGCCGCCCCAGCCCAGCCTGGCGATTCCCGGCAACAGCGGGGACGCCGTCGGTTCGCTGCAGCCCGGTGGGTTGCAGGGCCACACCCACACCTACGCCAGCGCAGGCGGTGACTACCACATCATCAACTACGGCGGCGCCGAGACGCCCGGGGTGTACGCCGAGAACAAGACCGCCTCGGCCAGCACGTCCGCGAGCGGTGGGGCGGAGACCCGACCGCGCAACGCGTCCGTCAACTACGTGATCGCGTACCTGTGAGCGGGCACCGGTCATGATCCAGGCCCAGCGCATCGCACTCACCAACGCGGCGTGGGTGATCCTCGATTGCAGCGTCAGCGCCGGGCCGTACCGGCTCAGCGCATCAAGCCACCTGCTCAGGGGCGACTCGGCAACGGTGGATCTGGCCGGCCTGCCCTGGCCGGAGGGCGCCGTCGTGCTGCCGGTGGTTGAGGTGGAGGCGGACATCCGGCACAGTCCCCCGCCGCCTCCGGAGCCGGTGCAGCTCACGATGAACGGTTGCACCGCGCACTATGACGTCACCGGCTACACCTACAACTGGACGGTCACCGCGGGTGCGGTCGATCCGCCCACACCGCCGCCGGTGCTCCCCGGCTTCCCGGCGCAGGTGCCGCTGAACCTGCTGCCGTACCGCAACTGGGATCGCCAGATCGTCCGTGCGGGCATGCTGACCTGTGCGCCGCGCACCCCGAACGACGTGGCCGCGGTCTGCAACTGGGCGCAGGACAACGCCTATCAGGTGCGCGTGCGGGGCGTGATGCACGGCTGGTCGCCGCTGACCCTCACGCAGGCCCCGGGCAACGACGACCGGGTGCTGCTGATCGACCTGACCAAGGGATTCGCCGGCATGCAGCTGATGTCGGCCGGAGCCGGGCAGCCGACCCGGGTGAAAGCGGGGGCCGGCGCCACCATGCTGGAGTTGCTCACCTTTCTGGAGCAGCAACCTGGCGGTCAGGGTGCGGCGCCCGGATACTCGTTCCCACACACGCCCGCCCCGGGTAACCTCACCGTCGGCGGCGTGCTGGCGATCGGTGCGCACGGCACCGCGGTGCCCACGCCACCCGCGGACGCCTTCGCCGCCAGCTACGGATCGATCAGCAATCAGGTGACCTCGTTGACCGTGGTGGCCACCGATCCGTCCGACCCGGGTAGTCGTTACGCGCCGCGCGTACTGAATCGCGCGAACCCGACCACCAAGGCCGTGCTCGCCCACGTCGGGCGGGCGCTGGTGCTGGACGCCACGCTGCAGGTGATCGACAACTACCACCTGCGCTGCCAGAGCATCACCGACCTGCCCAGCGCCACGCTCTTCGCGGCGCCGAGCGCGTCCGACCCGGTGCCGGCGAACTCGTTCGCCGACTTCCTGGAGCGGACGGGTCGGCTGGAGATCATCTGGTACCCGTTCAGCGACAATCCGTGGGTGCACACCTGGCAGGCGGCGCCAACCCAGCCGTCCGGTTCGATCGCCGTGAACCACCCGTTCAACTATCCGTTCGCCGACGTGGTGCCGGACGGCCTGCAGTCGCTGATCACGTCGCTGGTCAACGGCGATCCGGGGTTGACCCCGCAGGTGGGCGCGATGGCCGCCCGGGTGACGGCCTACGGTCTGGACGGCCGCAACTGGGCCGGGGTCTCCGGCACCTATCCGGTGTCGCGTGACATCTGGGGGCCGTCCAAGAACTCGCTGCTCTACATTCAGGACACCACCCTGCGGGTGACCGCCAACGGTTACGCCATCCACCTGCGCAGGGCTGATGTGCAGCAGGCCGTCCATGACGTGATCGGTGAGTACACCTCGATGCTCACCGGCTACGCGGCTCGAGGCAGCTATCCGGTCAACTCCGCACTCGAACTGCGGGTGACCGGCCTGGACGACCCCGCCGCCGTCGGTGTCGCCGGCGCCCAGAGCCCGGCCATCACGGCGCTCAGTATGGACGCCGTCGACCAGGCCAACGGCTGGGACGTGGCCCTGTGGTTCGACGTGCTGACCATTCCCGGCACTTCCGGCGCCGACCAGTTCTACGGCGAGTTGGAGACCTGGCTGCTCGGCCGTTTCACCGGCAGCGCGGGCCGCGTACTACCGGAGTGGTCGAAGGGCTGGGCGTACACCGCCACTGGGCCATGGACCTCGACCGACTTTCTGACCCACGTGCGCAGCACGCTCACGCAGGGGCGGAGCAGCGACGACGACTGGGCGTGGGAGACCGCCACGCTCAAGGGCCTGGACGCGGGCGGCCTGTTTGGCAACCCGTTCCTGGACATGTTGTTCGGGTGATTCTGAGATCCTGACACCAGCCGGCAGCTCGGTGCACGACACGCCGGGGATCCCCGGAACTACTGCGGGTGATTTCAGAACGAGGACACGCAGGGAGCGGCCCTTGTTGGTCGAGTCGGTCGAGACCGCGGCGAGTGCCTAGCCGAGGTCGGCGAACAGTGCGGCCACCTCGCGGGCGTCGACGTCTTCGAGGCGGGACGGGCGCCAGCCCGGGTTGCGGTCCTTGTCGACCAGTTGGGCCCGGACACCCTCGGCGAAGTCCGGACGGAGCACCATCGGCACGGCCAGCACGAGGTCCTGGGCCAGCACCGAGGCCACGTCGGGCAGGGTGGCCGCCCGCCGGATCGCGGCCAGGCTGACCGCAACCGAGAACGGGCAGCGCTGCCGCAGCACCTCGGCGGTCGCCCGGGCCTGCGGATCGGGGTGCTCGGCCAGCCGCTGCACGATCGCCAGTGGGTCATCGCCGGCATAGCACTCATCGATCCAGTCACGTTGCCAGGCCAGGTCGCCGGCCGGGGCCTCACCCTCGACGCGGTCGGCCAGGCCGACCAGCACCGCATCGTGCGCGCCGACGGTGCCGCCGGTCAGGGCCAGGTGCGTACCGAGTTCGCCCGGCACCCGCGACAGCTCGTACAGCACACCCACATCGGGAAAGAGCCCGATGATGGTCTCGGGCATGGCCAGCCGGCTGTCCGCGCGCACCACCCGATCGGCGCAGTGCGCCGACAGCCCGAGCCCGCCGCCCATGGTGATGCCGAACAGGTCAGCCCGGATCGGTTTGGGGTAGGTGGCAATCAGGGCGTCCACCGCGTACTCGACACTGAAGAACACCTCTGCCACGACCTCGCCGCGCTCCAGCAGATCGGCCCGCAACGCCCGGACGTCGGCGCCCGAACACAGCCCGCGCTCGCCCGCCCCGCGCAGATGCACCCGCTCGACGGACGGCTCGTCGGCCCACACGCTCAGCTGCTCACCGATGTCGGCCAGCATCGCCGTGGTCAGCGCGTTGATCGCCTGCGGCCGGTTCAGTGTGATGCGGCCCACCCCGGCCTGCACGTCGAAGATCACATCGCTCATGTCGCCCCCTGACTCTTTCGGTGTTCGTCGAAATAGCGCACCAGCAGCGTGATGATCAGCGCCAATCCGGCCAGGCCGAGCGCGATGCCGGTGTCATTGCGCCAGGCCAGGTTTCCGGCGCCGTAGCCCAGCAGCACGCTGGTGACGCCCACGGCGACCCGCTGCATGCGCTCGGTGGGCCGGGTCAGCGGCAGCAACAGGCCGCCCCACAGCAGGTACCACGAGTGCATGGCGGGGCCGAGCAGGGCGATCCACAGGTACGACCAGCTCAAGAACGTGACCGGACGATGGCGCGCCACCGTCACCGCCAGATAGGCGACGATCAACGCGGACGCCACCACGCCGGCCACCAGCAGGCCGCCGGCGATCTGGGTGCCCAGCTCGGGGCGTCCGGCCGCCACACAGAGCAGCCGGATGCCCTCGCCGATCAGCGACAGCGGGGCCAGGGTGACCACCCGGCCGGGCACGTCCAGGGCGTTGATCCAGCCGA
>DAOSUG010000084.1:0-7421 GCA_035378545.1 Micropruina sp.
ACGCGTTCAGCTACCTGCCCGAGGCCGACCGTGCGGGTGTCAACGCGAACTCGCTGGCGATGCTGGGCGAGATCATCGCAAGTCAAACCAAGGCTGCCGCTCTGTCGGATGGGCGGCTCTGGTCGGCCTTCGGCGCCAGTGACATCCAGTCGCCCGTGCCCTTCGCCAGGGTCTTCCCGATCGGCAGCATGTCCGGCATGGCCGGCCGCAGCGCGCGGTTCGGTGACGGGCGTTCCATCACCATCTACCGCGGGCTCTCGCGTGGCCTGACTGCGCTGATGATGTCACCGAGCGCGATGGGTGATTTCGTCTCGTACGATCTGGGTAACACCGAAGGCCTCACCTTTCGGCATGATCGTTTCGGCTGGGGCAGCGAGGCCAGCCAGCTGGTTTGGGGCAGCATGGGCTTTGCCTCGGTCGACATGGGCAGGGACAGGTACGCCGAGTACGCCGCGCAGCGGCTTGCTCGCGAAAGCGTGGACCGGCTGGTCCGCGGCCATGAGCGCAAGGACAGCAGGGCCTCCTCGCAGGAACAGGTGCAGGAACGTGCCGGTGCGCAGTTCCCCTATCTGCTCAAGAGCCTGCAGTTGTGGAGCGGAGAGGGCGACTTCTACGAGTGGTTCGACAGCGTCGCTGGGTGGGAGAAGTCCGCAGTCAAGGTACGCGCCCGGGCGATCGTCACCGAAGTGCTCGTGCCGCACCTGCCCGGTCCGATCGCGGCGGACGGCGCGACCTGGGCCGCCCAGGTGCGTCAGCAGTTGAGCGGCCAGGCACGACGACTGGCGGAACACGGTGAGCTCGAGGTCTACCAGTGGGCGTTCGACTACCACCAGGCGCTGACGGCACGGATCCTCAGCCAGATCAGCGCCGGCGCCAGCCGGATGGGACTGCCGTACGCTCACCAGCTCGTCGAGCAGATCGGGAAGCATCTGGTCGCGATCAGCAGCCACGCACGCATCGCCGAAAAGCGCTTCGCCGACACGTCGCCCGACCGGCTCGATGACAAGACCGAAGGCCTGCTCGGTCAGCTGAAACGCGCCGTCCCCAACGGCCAGGCCGTTCTGGACGCCGTGACCCGCAGTGCGACGTCACGGTTGTCGACCCGGTTGTGGGGTCGCGCCTGCGGACTGCTCGCGCAAATCTGGGACGACCTGGGTGAGACCTTCCTGGCTCCCCTCTCGCAGGCGTTGACCAGGGCGTTCACAGACTTGGACGTTGCGGTCAAATTGACCGGTCGGGGGGTGGGGCTGGCCGTTCTCGAGACCAACGAGTATTCCGAATGGCCAACCTTCGAACGGGTGCCCGTGCGCTTTGATCAGGCGACCAGTGAGGTGCTGCTCACCACTTCGGCCGACTACCACAAGGCCTTCAACGAGCATGTGCTGACCGCGATCCCCGGCTCGCGGGGATCAGAGGATTCGCTGGAGGACATCAAGACCGCCATCATCTCGGGTCACTGGGAGAGTGTGGGCGGTAGCGAACTGCCGGGCGAGCTCATCGAGCTCGGGCGGGCCTCGCGTCCGCAGATGCTCGACCACGATCCGCATACAGGCCAGCCGCTCACCCCCGGCCCCGCCACGTTCACGGTTCACGCCACCACTGCCGAGATCCGCAGCCGGGCACGGCTGTTCGTTGATCGGCCACAGTCGTCGTTCAAGAACTTCTGTGACGAGTCGCTCCGCGAGTACCTGACTCCGGCGAACGCAGAGAGTGCGGCCGACCAGCGCGAACGGCAGGCGCGCCTGACCGACTGCTTCGTGGAAGCGCTGCAGTTGGCCCTGCCGCTGTCACAGCCCAACGATCACGTCGTCCGCGAAATGCACAACGTGCCAGTCCAGTACCAGTACAAGTTCTCGGCCATCCCCTTTGCCGGATTGCCGGTCGCGAAGCGCCTGCGCGACCGGATCGTGGCCGACACCCAGGTGGACCACGAGCGCGTGCTTGGGCGCTACGACGAGGCACTGGACGACCTGCCGGTGCGCCGCATCCAGATCTTCGGCTCGTACCCCAACTACGCCCCGATCTGCTTCGAGAGCGTCCTGGAGCCGGCCCGAACCCAATGGCGATCCGCCACTGACGTCTTCAGCCGCGAACCCTTCTGGAAGTGGCGCCGTAGTCGTCCCCTGACTGGGGCATTGCCCTGTTCGGCCGACGAGCGCCGCGCGATGGTGACGGGCTGGTTCCTCGGCCAGCTGACCGGGCACCTCGACCTCACGGGTGACCCGATTCGGGTCTACTCCGAGACGCGCAGTACCTGGCTCAGCCTCCCGCACCCCTTGGTCACATCGAGTCATTGGCTGCAGACCCACCCCGAGGACCTGTTGCCGGCCGTGCTGGAGTCCATGCTGCTGGCCATCGCCAACGCCGGCAGCACTCCCGACCTGTCGTCGCTGTGGCCTTACCAGACGCTACGGATGCTTTGGGACGACTCTCCGATGGTGGCCGCGCCTCCCGGGGCAGCGAGCGGCGTCCGGCTGCTGAGTCGTTGGCTGCAGGGGGAAACCGTGCCGGGTGGTGTCTCGCTGCTGGCCGTGGACCCGGACGCCTCGCGGGCGACCCGTACGACCGCCGTCCGCGAGTTCCTCAGCAGCAAGCGCGCGCAGATCGCAGACCTCGTCAAGCCCGTCTCGTCAACGGACCAGTTGCCCGAGCTGCCGCTGCTCTATGACCTGACCGACGACCTGAACTGGGCCCTGACTGCGTTGGAGGATGCGGTCAGCCAGAGTGAATGGCCGGCACGCCCCGGGGTGGTCTAGGTGTCCGCTGCAGTGATCGTCGCAGCGCCGTCCTGCCTGCGCTCAGTCCTCGCCGTCGTGATGGACTGGTCGGCCAGCAGCCTGCTGACCCCGATGCACTGGGTGGAACCTGATGATCATGGCCAGCTGACCGTGACCAACGGGCTGTTCGTGCACAACGGTCGCCTGACGGCGGAACCAATCGATGCCCCGCTACTACGTGGACAGGTGGATCGGGTTCGTCTGCTGGTGCTGGTGCCGACGTGGAAGGGTGCGGAGTCGATAAGTGCGGCGGCTGAGGCTTCGGTCCGGGAGGCAGTCCGTCGCGCGGCGCCTGGGGTACAGGTGACGCCCATACGCGTCCTGCTCACGGTGGGCGATCAGTTCGAGGACGACTCGGCGCCGGACGTGATGGGCTGGCACAACGTCATAGTTTCGCCAGAAACCTCGGCGCAGCCGGGTGGCTTCCGACAGGTACACGAGCATCGCGACCTCATACCCCTGGTGGCTGCGAGCGTGGCCAGCCTGGGCGGGCTCTGGACCGGTGTTGATACGGGTCCACTCGATGGTCAGCAAACGCCCCCGCAGGGTTGGCCGCGACTGTACCGCACCCAGATCCTTTGGCTGGACGCCCGTCGAGCCGAGATGGCAATGCGCGATGAACTGCTGCACCCGCCCGAGATCCCGCCGCCCACCCGGTCGACGGGCGCCGCGTGCGCAGTCCTCGGGGCCGCAGATGTCCCCGTGGTGACCAAGGATTTTGCCGATCGGCTACTGTCCTCGCACGCGAGACTCTTCGAGAGCCAACGCGCCCAGCCGGCCGCCGAGCAGACCAGAACGATCGGCATTCTGGATGCGCTCGGCATGTTCGTCACCTTCCTCGTATCGATGTTTCGTCCCGTTGACTGGTTGCGCGCGCGACTCGCTCGGGGCAAAGAGGTGTTGGCGTCCGCGGTCGGAGATGCTGTGTTCGGCCATGACAGCAGGTACGTGGTCAAGTTCGGCAGCGGGTCGCTCGGTCAGCAGCATGAGGCACTCACCCGGCTCGAGTCTGGGTTGGCGACCCGGCGCGAAATTTCCTTCGAGAGCACGGGAGATTTCTCGGGGCTGTGGCGCGAGTTCGTCGACGGTGCCCTCACCCTGATCGACGCTGGTTCGCGGGCCGGGACCCTGCATCCGGTGCCGGTGGGAGGGTCGCGAGGCGTCCTGCCCCGGACCATCGACTGCGCGCCCACTCCCGGTAGCGGTTTCGTAGTCGATCCAGCGCTGGGTTTGCCGCGCAGCTCGCACCAGATCCCCGCATGGGATCGCGTCGAACTGGTTTCGCTGGACACCGTACTGGGAGAGCTGGCGGACGGGGAGGACGCGTTGTCGACGATCGCGACCCGCGAGCGTGCGCGGCTGCGGGAATGGGTGCAGCAGAATCAGCACTCGTACGCGGCGCGCGTGGGCAGTGGTCTGGAGCGCCGGTTCCGCAGAGTGAGTACCGAGATCCAGGAACTGCTGGCCCGCCTGACGACCAAGGATGACCGCGTCGAGAGCCAGCTTGCAGAGCAGCAGCGCAGGCTGGCGAGACAACTGCAGATCATCTTGGGCATTGTCGTCACCGGCATTGTGGTCACCGGAGTGCTGGGCGGGGTTGGCCTCGTGGAGGCTGCCACCGTCGGCTGGCTGCTGGGCGGGCTGGTCGTCGGGTGGCTCGCCGCCTCGCTGACGACTTTCATGCTGGGGCAGCGGGCGTTGTTTCGTGAACTCGAACGCCGGCGCATGCTGGTTTCCCGTCGTGAGGCCGATGAAGAGAACCTGCGCAAGGCCACGTTCGATCTGCGTCGCTTGGTCGAGGCGTATCGACAGTTCCTCGGTTGGGCCGAGGTGGTCTCCGCTGTGATAGCCGAGCCGTTCGGTGCTCGGCAGAATCCGCGTCCCGCCGCGGGGCACCGGCTCGCTGACCTGCCGCTCAACGTTCGGGTCGCAGAACTGTCGATCGATGCGCGCCAACAGTCCCGTGCCGTGGCTCTCTTGCAAAGGTCGTTCTTTGGTACCGGCTGGCTCTCCAGGCCCTGGGAGTCGACCCTGGCCGATGCGGGGCATCGGCTCGGCCCGGACGCGCTGTCGCTCATTGAGCGACCAGACCGGATGTTCGGCGAGCCCGGAAACGCCGACTCCCGTCTCATCCGGTGGGCTGCGATGCTGTCCCGTGAGGGAGTCGGCAGCGCTCCCGCGGACGAGGCCTGGGTCGACGTCGCCGCCCGGCTTGTCGTCAGTGCCGACGAGTTGCAGTTGATAGAGAACGGTGTCTGCATCGGCCCCGGGGGGCAGGCCCAGGCCGCAGCCGATTTCGCGGCAGCGCGCAGGGTCCTCGCCGAGCAGACTGGAAGCCCGTTCGATGAGCGCGTGCTCACCCCCGCCGGCGTCGTTCAGGGGGGCAACCAGGTTGAATGGTTCGAGGCGCCCGAGCACAGGCACGGACTGTCTCGGCTGACCGTGCGAAGCGATCTAGGACCCGGCATCGAACCGCACCTGCTGCGCCGTGCCGGGGGCAGCAACGGCAGCACCCGGCGACGCGACTGGTTCGTCTGATGGAAGGCAAGGGCGTGACTGTGGGCACTGAGCTTCAGCGCCAAGCGCAGGATGCGGCGCTGAAACTGCTGCGGAAGCAGAGGGCGCTCAGAATGAACGATGCCGTCGTCGGTCAGTTGGTGGGCGTGCCCGTTGTCGCTGGACGTGTGGCGTCGATCCTGCGGTCCGCCGGCCTTCATGCCCTGACCAACGACGTGGTCGCGTTGCTCGAGGATGCGGCAGCGCGGGCGGTTGGCGGCTCCGGGACGGGCGTAACTGCCCGCGAGCAGCCGGCCACCACCCCGGTAGCCGGCGAAAAGGCGTCTGGCATTCCACGCTCGCCGGCGGCCGCCACACAGCCGGTAGCGGCCGCGTCACCCCAACCAATCGAAGAGGGGCACCTGGCCGACTACACCGACCCGGAACGGCTCCGATACGTACTGGACACATTTGCCCCTGACAACAGCGGTGCCGAGGCCGAGTCCACGACCACGATCGAAAGAAGATCCGGTAGGGGCGGGGTGGCACTGCGCTGGTCGGATCCCGCCGGCGCGGGCGAGTACTCCGTGTTCCGGCTGGTGACCAGCGACACGGCCCCGCCCTGGTCGCCGGACGCGGCGGAGGCCGACGTCGTGGCGGTGACCACCCAGCTCGCCTATGTCGATCGGCGTCCACCTATCACTGCGGTTCGGCACTACCAGGTGTGGCGCAACACCGGCGCCGATCACGAGGCAGCGGTGTGGGGGCAGCCGGAGCTCATCGGCGAGTTCAGCACGGTATTTGCACCCACCGGATTCCAGGTCACCGAACGCGGCAATCAGGTGATCGGCTCGTGGCAGGCACTTCCAGGCACCGAGCGCGTACACGTCTACAGGATCCCGAAGAGCCAGCTGCGGCTGTTCCGCTCCGACCCGGGCCGATTCCGCATTGCCACCGAGCCTGCCGCTCGGAACGGATTCATTGATGACGGAGCCAAGCCTGGCGAAACCTACCTTTACCAGATAGTGGCAGAAGCCTCGATCGCTGCGGGACAGATGCAGTCCGCCACCCCGCAGACTGCTGAGTTCACAGGGTCTGCCACCCCGCAGTTCATCGGGGATCTGACCTGCCAGCAGCCGAAGAACGCCGACGAGCCGGTGGTGAATCTTGAATGGACCGCGCAGGGCCGGGGAAGCACCCGGATCTACTGCACGCCGGCACGCCCCACCTCGGGCAGCGACCGCAGTGTGCTGCCCGTCGGGGAACTGCAACGACTGGGCCTGCCAGATGACGCAGCGCTGAGCCACCCCGTCGTCCAGACCGACGGCCGGTGCTCGATGGAGCGGGTCGGGTGGCCGCGTGGCTGGGGACGCATGTACCTCACGCCCGTTCACATCGTGGGACACGAGGCGCGAGTCGGTGGCACCGTACTTCAAGTACTCCCGCCCACGCTGACGGCCCTGGCCCTGCATCAACGGGTCGACTTTCAGACCATCACCTTGGCGTGGCCTGTTCAAGAAGGCGTGGACGCGACCCGCGTCGGCACCCTGGCCGCAGATCGGGTGAGCATCTTCCAGGCTGCGCCTGATGTGCCCGTACGGGCGGCCATAGCAACATCTCCCCTGGTCACGGTGTCCAAGGAGGATTATGACCGGCGGGGGGGAATCGTACTCGACCACGCTCTGCGCGCCCAGGGATCGGTTGTCTACGCGGTGCCGTACGCGCACGCTGGTACCGACGTGGTCGAAGGTAAGCCCGCGTCCGTGACCTATCCGGGACTACTTCGGATCCAGACGACTCTGAAGATCACCCGCCGCTCGGTGTTCAAGGCCGGCTGGGCCGCCCGGGTCGCGTTCACGGCGGACCGCGATTCGCCCTCACCGACTTTCTGTGTGGTGCACCGGGCGGATCGGCTTCCCCTAGCCCCTGAAGATGGAACCCATCTGCCCGTGGTGCGGGCAGGCATCGAAGGTGACGTGCCGAGCCAGCGCTTCCAACCGTCCAGACTCGGCAGCGCCCCCAGCGACATCTTCACCGTGGCCATTGCCGAGCCCGGATACGTCAGAGTGTTCGCCCTCCTGGGGCCGGATCGGCGGCGAACAGCTGCTTTGCTGGACCCGCCCATCGACGACATGCGGTGCGGAAAAT
>DAOSUG010000085.1:0-7397 GCA_035378545.1 Micropruina sp.
TCTCGGGCGCGACCGGGCTGGCCACGGTCGCGGTCGACGCCCGCGGCATACCGGTCACCCCGCCCTGTGCCTTCACCGACTTCTGCACCCAGATGCGCTCCGATCCGGCCCGCAACTCGCTGTGCCACGGATGCGACGCCCATGGCGGTCTACAGTCGCTGATCGAGGGCGCCCCCAAGCTGTACCGCTGTCATTCGGGGCTGGTCGACTTCTCGGTGCCGGTCACTGAGGGTGACCGCTACGTGGGCGCCATCCTGTGCGGTCAGGTGCGGGTTCCGGGTGTCGACCAGCCGGATTTTCTGATCGCCCCGACCGCGTGGCGCGGCGAGCAGCCGCTGGAGGAGCGATACCAGGAGGTCACCGTGTCGAGCCTGCGCAAGGTGCGGGCGGCGGCCACCACGCTGCTCGGGCTGAGCCGCACGATCGGACGATCCAAAGCGGCCCGCAGCACGGACCTGCAGCAGGCCGCCCAGTCCGAACCGCAGTTGCCGCACCTCACCCTGGTACCCGTGGACGAGGTACTCACGCCCGTCTCGGCGGCCAAGGAGCACCCCGTCGACGCGGCGCAGGAGCGGCTCACCCTGCTTCGAGACGCGATGAATGCCGAGGATCTGGCCACGGCGTTCGTGGTCACCGCCCGGGTGCTGGACGAGGTGCACGCGCTGCCCGCCGATCACGTGCGCGAAGGCCTGGCCGAACTCGAAGACGTGCTGATCGAGGTGGCGCGGCACTGCGCTCCGCGACTGGTGCCGCACCTGTCGGGCATGGTGCAGCGCCAGCGCGACCGCCGCACCAGTTCACCCAACCGCTACAAGTCCCAGCTGTACGCCGAGCGCATCCTCGGCATGGTGCTGGACGAGATCATCCGGTGCCGTCCGCATCGTCCACGCGATCTGCGCGACCTGCTGAACGACATCGCGCGGCGTCCGAACCGGGCCCTGTCGCTCACCGAGGCCGCGGCGTTCACCCACTGGTCGCCCGGTTACCTGTCGAAGATGTTCAAATCGGTCACGGGCTGCACTTTCGTGTCGTATCTGATGCAGTGGCGTATCTCGCGGGCGAAGCTGATGCTAGCTTCCACCCAGATGCCGGTACGCAAGATCGCGGCGGAGCTCGACTTCAACCAGGTCAACTACTTCTCCAGAGTCTTCCGGGCGCACACGGGACACACGCCCAGCGAGTACCGGCGTTCGACCTCGCGGGAGGAACGACCGTTCGATGCATCGCTTTCAGCTCACCACCACACTGTGTTACGGGCCTGACGCACTGTCGGCCCTGGGCGCCCTGGCCGAACGCCGGGTGCTGCTGGTCACGGACGCCTTCCTGGCGGCCGGTGACCTGATGGCATTGGTGCGCCGCGAGCTGCGGGATGCCGAGGTGAAGGTGTTCGACGCGGTGCGGCCCAACCCCGACATCGCCGCCGTGACCGAGGGGCTGCGCAGTTTTCTGGCCTTCTCGCCGGACGCGATCGTCGCGCTCGGCGGTGGTTCGCCGATCGACACCGCGAAGGCGGTGCGCAAGCTGGCGCTGGAGCAGGGTCACGATCTACCGGCGGGTCTGGTGGTGATGCCGACCACCAGCGGGTCCGGCTCCGAGGTCACCGCGTTCGCTGTCGTCACCGACGCCGAGAGTCACGCCAAACTGCCACTGACTTCGGTCGACATGCTGCCTGAGGTCGCCATACTGGATGCCGAGGCGGTGCTCACCGCACCCCCTCGCCTCACCGCCGACTCGGGCATGGACGCGGTCAGCCACGCGATCGAGGCCTACGTGGCGAAGGGTGCCAACGTGTTCAGCGACGCGCTGGCCGAGAAGGCGCTGCGACTGGCCGATGCCGCGCTCGTGCGGTGCTTTGTGGACGGCAGCGATGCGCAGGCTCGCGAACAGCAGCACGCGGCCGCGACGATGGCCGGTATCGCCTTCCAGAACGCCGGACTGGGCATCGTCCACGGTCTTTCGCACGCCATCGGCGGTTCGTTCAAGGTGGCCCACGGACGCCTCAACGGCATCCTGCTGCCACACGTCATCGCCTTCAACGCAGGCCCGCTCGGGCTGCGTCCCCACGAGCTGTCGGACGTCGCCCGCCGCTACGCCGCGCTGGCCAGGGCGATGGGGCTGCAGGCCTCCAATGAGCGCAACCTGGTGCTGGCCCTGAGCGGCTGGGTGGAGCGGTTGCGCCGCGACCTCGCGATGCCCGCCACGGTGACGGCGGCAGGGGTGGGACGCGCCGAGTTCCTGGCGGCGGTTCCGGCATTGGCGGTGACCGCGCTGACCGACTTCTGCACGTCCGGCAACCCGGTCGACGTCAGCGAAGCCGACCTGACCGGGATCCTGCGCGCCGTGGTGTGAGCGGTTCAGCGCAGCCGCGCCTCCAGCGCCTCGATTCCTTCACCCGTGATAGCCGATACCTCGAAGACCTCCAGCGCTCCGGCCAGGCGTAGGTAGTCGCCGGCCAGGCTCACCTGGCGGGGCTCGGCGATGTCGACCTTGGTCACCACACCGATCGAAGGGGGCATGAAGAACGTGGTGAAACCGGGGGGGAACTTCGACTCGTTGACGGTGGCCGATGCCAGCAGCACGACCAGCTCGGCATCGAAGCTCGCCATGCGCAGCGAGTGCTTGAACCAGGGCAACTCGAGGTACTCACCGGGTGTGTCGATGGTCTGGCCGTCGGTGTAGATGGTCTGCGTCTTGGAGTAGCTGATCTCGTCCCCGTGCAGCCGTTGCAGAAGAGTGGTCTTGCCACACCCCACGCTGCCGACGAGCAGGATCTTCTTCACGTGCTGGTCAGCGGCGGACGCGCGAAGCCCAGGTTGTCGCACAGCCCGTCGACCACGCTGTGCACCGCCGTCTGCACGTCGACGAGACGTCCGATCACCACCAGCGAGCCAGAGAACCGATCGACGAAGCCGAGTTCGACATCGGCCGACTTGGTGGCGATGTCGGCCGCGATTATCGCGGCTTCGCTAGGCGTGATGGTCATCACGCCGATGGCGCCGCCCTGCGGCGGCAGCCCGATCTTGGGGAACAGCTTCTCGTCGGGGTTGGCCACCACGTGGGCCAACGTGACCTGCTTGCCCGGAACGAACTCCTGGATGATGCGCTGCTTGTCGTCGGCCACGTCACCTCCTCGTGCGAACCGGCACGGACGACACCCGTGCCCACCCATCGTCCGGACGCCGGCGTCGCGGTGTCAACCGCCACCGGGTAACTGGACGCCCCCGTGCTGAGGTGCACCTATTGGCTCTGCCAGTTGCACTTTCTGGCTCTGTCGAGGCCGGCCAGCAGGCCGGAAAGTCGTCCCCGCGCAGCCGTTTAGTGCCGTGACCCCCGGCCTAACCTCTGATCGAATGCCCGCCGGATCATCCAGACCTGCGGCCCAACCCAACGAAGGAGTTCGGGGATGCAAGAAGCCCTCGGAATGGTGGAGACGAAAGGTTTCGTCGCCGCAGTGGAAGCCGCCGACGCGATGGTGAAGTCGGCCAACGTCGTGCTGATCGGAACCCAGCGGGTGGGCTCCGGCCTGGTCACCGTGCTGGTCCGTGGTGATGTCGGCGCCGTCAAGGCCGCCACCGACGCCGGCGCCGTCGCCGCCCAGAACGTGGGCGAGCTCGTCTCCGTGCACGTCATTCCTCGCCCGCACACCGACGTGGAGAAGATCCTCCCGTCCACCGAGAAGTGAGGCTGACCCACCATGGCTAGTGAAGACCTCGTCAACCAGATCATGGCCGCGGTCATGAAGAAGATCGACTCCCCGGCTGCTGCAGCGGCACCCACGAAGACCGCGTCCGGCGCCCGTCCGGCCAGCACCGAGTTCGTCGGTTGCAGCCCGATCGGCGACACCATCGGCTTGGTCATCGCCAACGTCGACCCGCAGATCCACGACCTGATGAAGATCGACGGCAAGTACCGCTCGATCGGCATCGTCGGTGCCCGCACCGGCGCCGGCCCGCACATCTTCGCCGCGGACGAGGCGGTCAAGGCCACCAACACCGAGGTGCTCACCATCGAACTGCCCCGCGACACCAAGGGCGGCGCCGGTCACGGTTCGTTGATCATCTTCGGAGCCGAGGACGTCAGCGACGCCCGTCGCGCCGTCGAGGTCACCCTGAGCGAGATCGAGCGCACCTTCGGCGACGTGTACGCCAACGACGCCGGTCACCTGGAGTTCCAGTACACCGCCCGCGCCAGCCTCGCCCTGAACAAGGCGTTCGGCGCTCCGCTCGGCAAGGCCTTCGGCATCACCGTCGGCGCTCCCGCCGCGATCGGTGTGGTGCTGGCCGACACGGCCGTCAAGGCGTCCACCATCGACGTGATCGGCTACTCCAGCCCGGCCGCCGGCACCAGCTTCAGCAATGAGGTGATCTCGTTCTTCAGCGGTGATTCCGGAGCGGTCCGCCAGGCCATCATCGCTGCCCGTGAGGTCGGCCGCGGTCTGCTCGGCGCCATGGGCGACTACCCCGAATCCGCCACCACCCCGTACATCTGAGAACGAGGGAATCCGTGAAGAGCAAGCGATTCGAGGCGCTCGACGACCGTCCGGTCAACAAGGACGGCTTCGTCACCGAGTGGCCAGAAGTCGGGCTGATCGCCATGAACGGCCCGAACGACCCCCAACCGTCGATCCGGATCCAGAACGGCAAGGTCGTCGAGCTCGACGGCAAGAGCCGCGACGAGTTCGACATGATCGACACCTTCATCGCCGACTACGGCATCAAGCTCGACAACGCCGAGGTCGTCAACGCGATGGACTCGCTCGAGCTGGCCCGCAAGCTGGTCGACATCAACGTGCCGCGCGCCGAGGTGGTCAAGCTGACCACCGCCATGACCCCCGCGAAGATCTGCGAGGTGATCGGCAAAATGACGGTGCTCGAGATGATGATGTCGGTCACCAAGATGCGGGCCCGCAAGTCGCCGGCGAACCAGGCCCATGTGACCAACCTCAAGGACAACCCGGTACAGATCGCCGCCGATGCGGCCGAGGCCTCGCTCCGTGGCTTCGCCGAGTTGGAGACCACGGTCGGCATCGCCCGCTACGCACCGTTCAACGCGATCGCCCTGATGGTCGGCGCGCAGGTCGGACGCCCCGGCATCCTCACCCAGTGCGCGGTCGAAGAGGCCACCGAACTGAACCTGGGCATGCGCGGCTTCACCGCGTACGCCGAGACGGTGTCGGTCTACGGCACCGAGCCGGTGTTCATGGACGGCGACGACACCCCGTGGTCGAAGGCCTTCCTGGCCTCCTGCTACGCCTCGCGCGGCCTGAAGATGCGGTTCACCTCGGGCACCGGTTCCGAGGTGCAGATGGGCTACGCCGAGGGCAAGTCGATGCTGTACCTGGAGGCCCGCTGCCTCTACATCACCAAGGCCGCCGGCTCACAGGGCATCCAGAACGGCTCCGTGTCGTGCGTGGGTGTTCCCGCCGCCGTGCCCGGTGGTATCCGGGCGATCCTGGCCGAGAACCTGATCGCGACCGCGCTCGACCTGGAGTGCGCCTCGTCCAACGACCAGACCTTCACCCACTCCGACCTGCGCCGGGTCGCCCGCTCGCTGATGCAGTTCGTGCCCGGCACGGACTTCATCTGCTCGGGCTACTCGGCCACGCCGAACTACGACAACATGTTCGCCGGCTCGAACTGGGACGCCGACGACTACGACGACTGGATCATCATTCAGCGTGACCTCAAGGTCGACGGCGGTCTGGTGCCGGTGCTCGAAGAGGACGTCGTGCGGGTGCGCAACAAGGCCGCCAAGGTGATTCAGGCGGTGTTCCGCGAACTCGGTCTGACCGAGGTCACCGACGAAGAGGTCGAGGCCGCCACCTACGCCCGTGGCAGCCAGGACATGCCCGACCGCAACGTGGTCGAAGACCTCAAGGCCGCAGAAGACCTGCTCAAGCGCGGACTGACCGGTGTCGACATCGTGAAGGCGCTGGCCAAGTCCGGTTTCGAGGACGTTGCATCGTTCGTCTACGGCATGCTGCGGCAGCGCGTCGCGGGTGACTACCTGCACACGTCCGCGATTCTCAACGACAAGTTCGAGGTGATCAGCGCGGTCAACCAGCCCAACGACTACAACGGGCCGCAGACCGGCTACCAGATCTCGGACGAGAAGTGGGAGCTGTTGAAGACCATCCGCCAGGCGATCAGCCCTGAGAACGTCTGAGGAGACTGAGATGGACGAAAAAACACTGCGCAGCATCATCGAAGAGGTCATGAAGGAGTTCGGCGCAGGCTCCGGCGGCGGTACCGCAACCGCCGTCATGACGGCACCGAGCGTCAGCTCGGCGTCCGGAACCCTGAGCATCAGCGAGGCCGGCCCGGCCGACCGCGGCACCAACCCCCGTGAGGTGGTGATCGCGCTGGCTCCGGGCTTCGGTGGCCGGATGACCAGCACGATCACCGGCATCGATCACGGCGAGGTGCTGCGTGAGGTGTGCGCGGGCATCGAGGAGCAGGGGCTGACCTACCGGTTCATCCGGGTGTTCCGCACCGCCGACGTCGGCTTCATCGCCCATGAGGCCGCGAAGCTCTCGGGCTCGGGCATCGGCATCGGCATCCAGTCCCGCGGCACGACGGTGATCCACCAGAAGGACCTGCCGCCGCTGTCGAACCTGGAGCTGTTCAGCCAGGCCCCGCTGATCGACCTCGACACGTTCCGGGCGATCGGCGAGAACGCCGCCAAGTACGCCAAGGGCGAGTCGCCGTCGCCGGTACCGGTCCGCAACGACCAGATGGCCCGGCCCCGCTATCAGGCCATCGCGGCCCTGTGGCACATCAAGGAGACGCAGCTCTGCGATCCCCACAAGAAGACGATGACCCTGCGGGTCGAGTACCGGTAGAGGAGCGACATGGAATCCGAAGAACTGATCCGTCAGATCATGGACGAGGTGATGAAGAACCTCGCCAAGGACCAGGTGTCGTTCGCGAAGAAGCCGGCGGCCAATGGCTCGGCAGGCTCGGTCAGTGCGGCCAACTACCCGCTGGGCGAGAAGATGCCCGAGAAGATCAAGTCGGCCACCGGCAAGGTGCTCTCGGACTTCAGCGCCGAGAAGGTGATCTCAGGCCAGCTCACCGCCGAGGACTTCCGGATCGCCCCGGAGACCCTCGAGTTGCAGGCCCAGGTCGCCGAGTCCGTCGGACGCGACACCCTGGCCCGCAACATGCGGCGGGCGGCCGAGCTGATCAAGGTGCCGGACGACGAGTTGCTGCAGGTCTACAACTCGCTGCGTCCGTACCGCTCGACGAAGGCCGAGCTGTACGGCATCGCGGACGGGCTGGAGAGCAAGTACGGCTGCACGGTGAACGCCGCGTTCATCCGTGAGGCCGCCGACGTGTACGAGAAGCGCGGACGGCTCAAGGCCGACTGACCGGGACGCCGGGATGACGAAATCCCCC
>DAOSUG010000086.1:0-7368 GCA_035378545.1 Micropruina sp.
TCGCGGTGGTGTCGGACGACGGTGCCCTGACCGAGGCGGTGGACGCCGCCATCGCGGCCAATCCCGAGGTGGCGCAGCGCATCCGCGACGGCAAGGTGCAGGCCGCGGGCGCACTGATCGGCCAGGTGATGAAGGCGATGAAGGGCCAGGCGGACGCGGGTCGCGTCCGGGAGTTGATCCTGCAGCAGCTGAACTGACCGCTGGTCGGGACTTCCGCTGGACGAGCCGGTCGGGACCTACCGCTGGACGAGCCGGTCGATACCTACCGCGGATCGGCGCATCGAGACCTATGTCCGCCATTCTGGGTGGGCCGCCCGGCTCACGGCGTGCAGGCCACTCGTCACCATTCGGCCTGGTTGCGCCATCGAGTCACGTTGCTGCGGCCGGTGACCCAGTACATCGCGCTGGCCCACGCGGCGCCCTCGGAGATCGGTTGCGGCGAGGCGCGAACCGACAGGTGGGCACGAAGCTCGATCAGGTCCGGTTGAAGACCACGCTCGTCCAGCTCGCGGACGACCCCGGCGAGCGGCTCCTCTTGCAACTCACCGGAAACGGCCATCAGTGCGTACCCGATCGGCACCAGTTGCTCGTTGGTGAGGCCGGCCAGGCCGGTGTGCACGATCTCGTTGCGCACGATCGGTGCCGGGGCAGGGGTGAGCAGCATTTCGGAGCGCCAGTCGTACTCGGTGTCTTGCAGGGCCGTGCGTGCGGCGCTCAACACCAGTTCGGACAGGCAATCGCGCTGGGCCAACGGCAGCAGCCGCCGCACCCGCGGGTACACCGTTCGCTCCACCCGGCCGAGACGCTCGGCCAGGGCGGGCACGTCCAGCCCTTGCCGGATGCCCTCGACGAGCAAGTCGTAATCGGACGCCTCCCACGAGTGACCGTGCCGGCTCGCGACGGCCGGACGGGGAGTGGCGCTGAACAGGGTTCTGACGGGTTCCACGGATCACCTTTCGTTCGATGTGGCGATCCTGGCCGTGAGGTGTTGTCACAGGTGTGGACGCAAGGTGCACCGGTGTTGTCCGCACGATGTGCGAACGTCCAGATCTCAACCGCTTCGACGGTGGTAGGCGAGCATGGCCACGCGTAGGCCACCACCAGGATCGCCACGCACCATGCCACCGCGATCCCGAGTTGTGCGCCGACCGGCTACAGGTCGAACCGGAGGTAGCGGGGTCAGCCCAAACCCTCAGTGGCCATCAACTCCCGGCCGAGGTCGCCCGGGTTGTACGCCACCTCCCAGCGGACGCCGTCCGGGTCGGCGAAGTAGCCGCTGTAGCCGCCCCAGTCGCGCGTCCGGCCCGGACTGACGGACGCGGCGCCGGCAGCCTGCGCGTCGGCCAGCACCCGGTCGACCGCGTCGGGGTTGGGTACGTTGTGCGCCAGGGTGAACGGCACGATGCCGTCACCGCGCCGGATCGGGCCGACTTCGGCCTCGAACTCGTCCGCGCTCCACAACGACAGCACCAACGTGGGGGAGAGCCTGATCATCACCACCTCGGACCCATCCAGCGCCGGCGGCCAGCCCAGCCCGTCCACGTAGAAGCGCCGGGCCAGCGCCAGGTCGTCGACGGCGAGGGTGATGAAGTTGACCCGTGCGTCCATGATCCGAACCTTAGAACCCCAGCGAACCCCCACCTAACCATCACCCGCCTGCGAAGCTTCGCAGGCGGGTGATAGTTAGGTGGGGGTTCGGCCGAGGGTCAGAGCAGCCGGGCCTTCAGCACACCCTCGATGCCCTGGATGCGCTGCAGCAGGTCGTCCGGCACCGCACCGTCCACATCGACCAGCGTGTAGGCCAGCTCACCACGCGACTTGTTCAGCAGGTCCGAGATGTTCAACCCCGCCTCGGCCAGCATGGTCGAGATCTGGCCCACCATGTTCGGCACGTTGCTGTTGGCGATCGCCAGCCGGCTGCTGCCCTCGGCGCGCGGCAACCGGGCGTCCGGAAAGTTCACCGAGTTCTGAATCGTGCCGTCCTCGAGGTACCAGCGCAGCTCGTCGGCGGCCATCCGGGCACAGTTCTCTTCAGCCTCATTGGTGGACGCTCCCAGATGCGGCAGAGTGACCACCCGGGGCCGCTTGTTCAGCGTCGGGGTGGGAAAGTCGCAGACATACCCACGGATCTGACCGCCCTCGAGCGCGGCAACCAGCGCGGCTTCGTCCACGATGGGTCCGCGGGCGAAGTTGAGCAGCACGGCGGAGCTCTTCATGGCGGCGAACGCGTCGGTGCTGATCAGGCCCTTGGTGCCCGCGACCAGCGGCACGTGCAGGGTGACGATGTCGGAGCGCTTGAGCAACTCGTTCAGGTCGGTGACGTGCTGCACCTGCGACGACAGCGCCCAGGCGTGCTCGACGGTGATGCCGGGGTCGTAGCCGAGCACGTTCATGCCCAGCGACAACGCCACGTTGGCCACCTCGACGCCGATCGCCCCGAGGCCGATCACACCCAGGGTGCGACCGGGCAGTTCGAAGCCGACGTAGTTCTTCTTGCCCGCCTCGACCAGCTTGTCCATGGTGGCGTGGTCACCCTCGAGCCGGTGGGCGAAGGCGGCAGCATCCACAATGTTGCGGGCGGCCAGGAACAGACCGGCCACCACCAGCTCCTTCACCGCGTTGGCGTTGGCGCCGGGGGTGTTGAACACCGGCACGCCCACCTTGCTGAACTCGGCGATCGGAATGTTGTTGGTGCCTGCCCCGGCCCGCGCCACCGCCAGCACGGACGGCTCGATGGGCAAGTTGTGCAGGCTCGCGGAGCGCACCAACAGGGCGTCCGGAGAGCTCACGTCGTGACCGACGGTGTAGCGGTCGGCGGGCAGGCGCGTAAGCCCGACCTGGCTGATGGCGTTCAGGGTACGAATGCGAAAGGGCATGGTGATGTGAGCGTCACCCATTGGCGCGCTCGAACTCCTTCATGAAGTCGATCAGGGCCTGGATGCCCTCGATGGGCATCGCGTTGTAGATGCTAGCCCGCATGCCACCCACACTGCGGTGCCCGCCCAGGTTCGTGAGACCGGCCGCAGCGGCCTCGCTGACGAAGGACTTGTCGAGTTCGGGCTTGGCGGTCAGGAACGGCACGTTCATCCACGAGCGGCTGTCGGCCTGGACGGGGGTGCGGTAGAAGTCTGAGCCGTCGATGAAGCCGTAGAGCGCCTCGGCCTTGGCCCGGTTGCGCTCGCCCATGGCGGCCAGTCCGCCCTGGTCGGCGACCCACTGGTAGACCAGGCCCAGCAGGTACCAGCCGAAGGTCGGCGGGGTGTTCAGCATCGAGTCGGCCGCCGCCATCTGAGCGTAGTTCCACACCCCCGGCGTGGTCGCACGGGCGCGCTCAAGCAGGTCGTCGCGCACGATCACCACGCACATGCCCGAGGGGCCCATGTTTTTTTGGGCGCCGGCGAAGATCACGCCGAACTTCGACACCTCAATGGGACGCGACAGGATCGTCGAGCTCAGGTCGGCGACCAGCGGCACGTCGCCGGTCTCGGGCACGTAGCCGAACTCGACGCCGCGGATCGTCTCGTTGGGTGTGTAGTGCAGGTAGGCGGCATCGGCGCCGACCTCGAACGATCCCTGCGCCGGAGCCTTGGTGAAGTTGCCGGCCGACTCGTCGGCGATCACCCGGGGGGTCACGTACTTCTTGGCCTCGGCGACGGCCTTCTTCGACCAGTCGCCGGTGAGTAGAAAGTCGACCGGAGCACCGTCCGGGGCAAGGTTGAGCGGCACAGCGGCGAACTGGCCGTAGGCGCCGCCCTGAAGAAAGAGCACCTTGTAGTTGTCGGGAATGCCCATGATCCGACGCAGCGTGGCCTCGGCCTGCGCCGCACAGGCGACGAACTCCTTGCTGCGGTGCGACACCTCCATCACCGACATGCCGGAGCCGTTCCAGTCGAGCAGTTCGGCCTGGGCCTGGGCCAGGACGGGCTCGGGAAGCATGGCGGGGCCGGCTGAGAAGTTGTAGACGCGCATGTGCTGATTCTCTCAGCGTTTGCCGGGTCGGCGCAGCAGCCGCCGCCATTCGGGCCGAGTCGCCGAACGCCCCCCTAAGTATCTGCCGCCCGCGAAGCTTCGCGGGCGGCAGATACTTAGGGGGGCGCTGGGTCGGCCGGCTGGCAGACTGGCGGCGTGCACCCGCTCGATGCCCTGCAACGGCCCGGCAGCCTGACCCGGCGGCTGCTGTGGGCGCTGCTGGCGCTGGCGCTCGCGGCGCACCTGTACGGGCTCTACTCCCCGGGCGAGCCCGGTGCGGTGGAGTTGTTCCCGCAGGCCGACAAGGTCTTTCACCTTCTGGGGTTCGCGGTGCCCTCGATGCTGGCGGTGCTGCTCACCCGGCACTGGTGGCCGATTGCCGTGCTGGCCGGTAACGCAGTGCTGAGCGAGATCGTCCAGCACTTTTGGCTGCCCGGACGCGACGGCGACCTGGCCGACGTGGCCGCCGACCTGGCCGGGTTGCTGCCCGCCGTCGCTGTCTACTACTGGTTCGCGGCCCGCAGTTCGTCGACCGCCTCGTCGAGCCCCACGAAGCGCACCTCGGCCGCCGCCCGTCCGAAGGCGTAGAGCAGCAACTCGTCCGGACGACCGATCACGGTCACGATGCGGTCGCCCTTGCCGACCCGGACGGAGTGGTCCCGGCGCCCGTCCCACTCCAGCACCAGCGCCACCGGGGACTTGCGCAGCATCAGCGGCGCGACCTTGGAGGTGCGCGACCAACACCAGTCCAGGAACTCGGCATCGCGCTCGGGCTCGGGCAGATCGTTGGGGCGGCGCAGGTCCATGCCGTGGATTAGGTACTCCACCGAGTTGGCGGCCTCATCGGCACCCGGCAGCCCGAACACCGAGAACCGCGGCGGCCCCTGGCGGATCAGGTCGACCAGTTCGTCGTAGCTCAACTGCCCCTTGAGTTGCGCCATGCGATCGTCCGTACGCTGCTGCAACGCCGGCACGAAGAAGCCGAGCGCGCTGAGTTGTTCGTTCTCACGCAGCCACAGGTGCGCCGCCAGGTCGTGCGCCGTCCAGCCCTCGCACAGGGTCGGGGCGGACGGGCCGACGGTCAGCAGGGCATCACAGGTGAAGGCTCGTTCGGTCTGGGCATGCGACATGCGGCCAGCGTAGGGGACCGGCCAACAGCCCTGACACAATGACCGGGTGAGTCTCGACCCTTCCATCGCCGCACTGCTCAAGCGCAACCCCGACCACCTGGTGCCCGCCGTGGTGCAGGACGCCAGTTCGCGCCAGGTGCTGATGCTGGCCTGGATGGACGACGAGGCGCTGGCCCGCACCCTCGCCACTCGCAAGGGCACCTACTTCTCGCGCAGCCGACAGCAGTACTGGGTCAAGGGCGAGACCTCGGGTCACACCCAACAGGTGCGTGAGGTGCGCCTCGACTGCGACGGCGACACGTTGCTGGTGCTCGTCGACCAGACCGGGCCCGCCTGTCACACCGGGGCCACCAGCTGCTTCACCGACCGGGTGCTGCTGGCCTCCGCCGAGGTGGACGCGACCACCCAGGAGCGCGCCGATGCCTGAGTTGGTCCTCACCCCCGACCTGCCTGAGTTTCTGCCACTCGCCGCCACCCGGCGTGTGGTCAGCGTGCACGCCAGGCTGCTCGCGGACGACCTGACCGCCGTCGGGCTGTACCACCAGCTCTGCGGACGGCGCGACAACACCTTCCTGCTCGAATCCGCCGACAACGGCATGTGGTCGCGCTGGTCGTTCGTCGGCGTCAACGCGGTGGCAACGCTGAGCGAGCACGACGGACACGCCGTCTGGAGCGGACGCGAGATCGTCGGGCTGCCGACCGGCGGTGACCCGCTGCGGGTGCTGGCCGAGACGCTCGAGCTGCTGCACACGCCCGCGGACGACGCCCTTCCGCCCCTGGTCTCGGGCATGGTCGGCTACCTCGCCTACGACGTCGTCCGGCGCCTCGAGGTGCTGCCCGACGACAACCCCGACGACCTGCAGCTGCCCGAACTGGTGATGATGCTCGTCAGCGACATGGCGATCCTCGACCACCACACCGGCGAGGTCTGGCTGGTCGCCAACGCGATCAACTTCGACGACTCACCCGAGCGGGCCGAGCAGGCCTGGAGCGACGCCCGCGACCGGGTGCTGGCGATGGCGGCCCGGCTGGCCGAACCGGCCGAACCCCTGGTCGCGGTCACGGACGAAGCGGTGCCCGCGCCGGCCATCGTCCGGCAGCAGACACCCGAGCAGTACATGGCGGCGGTGTCGGCCGCGGTCGAAGAGATCAAGGCCGGCGAGGCCTTTCAGATCGTGCCCAGCCAACGCTTCGACCTGACCACCGACGCAGACCCGCTCGACGTCTACCGGCTGTTGCGGCGCAGCAACCCCAGCCCGTACCTGTACCTGTTGCGGCTGCCCGGACTCGCGGTGGTGGGCTCCAGCCCCGAGGCGCTGGTCACCGTGCAGAACGGACGGGCCGAGACCCATCCGATCGCCGGCTCCCGGCCCCGCGGACGCTCCGCCGCCGACGACGCCGCCATGGAAGCCCAGCTGTTCGCCGACCCCAAGGAGCGGGCCGAACACCTGATGCTGGTCGATCTGGGCCGCAACGACCTGGGGCGGGTCTGCGCGCCGGGCACCGTCGAGGTGGTCGAGTTCATGAAGGTGCGCCGCTACAGCCACATCATGCATCTGGAGGCGGCGGTGGTCGGCGAACTCTCGCCCGGACGCAGCGCGCTCGACGTCACGCTGTCGTGCTTTCCCGCCGGCACCCTGTCCGGGGCGCCGAAGGTGCGGGCGATGCAGATCATCGACGGCCTGGAGGTCTCACGACGCGGCCTCTACGGCGGCGGCGTGGGCTACTTCGACTTCGCCGGCAACTCCGACGTGGCGATAGCGATTCGCACCGCGGTGCTCCGCAACGGCGTTGCCCACGTGCAGGCCGGCGCCGGCATCGTGGCCGACTCGGTGCCCGCCAGCGAAGAGCAGGAGGTGCAGCACAAGGCGGCCGCGGTGCTGCGGGCCATCGAGGGTGCGCATCGACTGCGGCGCCTGAACGGGGCCTGAGCGGGTGCGCGCGTTGTCGCTTGCCATGCTGTGGGGCGGCGCAGGGCTGGCGCTGGTGGCCTCCGGGCAACCGTGGTGGAGCGCCGGCAGCAGCAGCGAAACCGGCAGCGGCGCGACATCCGGGGCGGCCTCGGTGCTGGTGCTGGCCGCCGCGGCAGGAGCCTTTCTGAGCAGCTGGCTGCGCCGCAGGGCCGGCCGCCTGGTCAGTTGCCTGGTGGCGCTGCTGCTGGTGGGGGCGGCGGTGGTCGCAGCGACCGCCGGCGCGCCGGTATCGCTGCCGGGCAGCGCGCTGACCAACGCGGCCGTCACGGCCACCGCCTGGCGCTGGGTCTACCTGG
>DAOSUG010000087.1:0-7359 GCA_035378545.1 Micropruina sp.
CTGCTGATCGGCCTCGGGTGGGATCGCCTATCCCGAGGACCGGCGGCAGACAGCCGGAGCCGGTGATGATTCGGGTCAGTGGGCGGTTTCGGTGACCCGCGACTCGCGGACCACGGTCACCTTGATCGTGCCGGGATACGTCAACTCGGCCTCGACCTGCTTGGCGATGTCTTTGGCGATCACATGGGTCTCGGCATCGTCAACGGCCTCGGGCTGCACCATCACCCGGATCTCGCGACCGGCCTGCATGGCGAACACCTTGTCGACGCCCTTGTGCGCCCGAGCGATCTCTTCGAGGCGGTGCAGCCGCTTGACGTAGACCTCGAGGCTTTCGCGCCGGGCACCGGGACGTCCGCCACTGATCGCGTCCGCCGCCTGGGTCAGCACCGCGATCACGGTTTTCGGCTCCACCTCGTTGTGGTGTGCCTCGATGGCGTTGACGATGTCGGGATGCTCGCCGAATCTGCGGGCCAGGTCGGCGCCGACCTTGGCATGCGAGCCTTCGACCTCGTGGGTGAGCGCCTTGCCGATGTCGTGCAGAAAGGCCGCTCGGCGCGCCGGCGCCGGGTCGAGCTGCAGCTCGACGGCCATCAGGCCCGCCAGCTGGGCACACTCAATCAGGTGCTTCAGCACGTTCTGGCCGTAGCTGGTGCGGTACTGCAAGGCCCCGATGGTGGGCAGCAGCCGAGCGTCCAGATCGGTCAGGCCCACCGCGGCGACGGCGTCCTCGGCGGCCCGCAGGCAGATTTCGTCGATTCGACGCTTGCTGCGCTCGTAGACCTCTTCGATGCGGGCCGGGTGGATGCGTCCGTCGGTGACCAACTCGGTCAAGGTCAGCCGGGCCACTTCGCGGCGCACCGGATCGAACGACGACAGCAGCACGCTCTCGGGTGTGTCGTCGATCATCACGTTGACCCCGGTGGTCTGCTCGAAGGCCCGAATGTTGCGGCCCTCGCGGCCGATGATGCGGCCCTTCATCTCATCGCCCGGGAGTGGCACTGTGGTGACCACCGACTCGGTGGTCTGGTCCGTGGCCAACCGCTGGATCGCCCCGACGATGATCTGGCGCGCCTTCTGTTCGCCGTCGCGACGCGCCTCGGACTCGATCTCGCGGCTCAGTTGGACGGCCTGCAGTCGGGCCTCGTGCTCGACCTGCGCCAATAACTCGGCGCGCGCCTCCTCCGATGTCATGCCGGCGACGCGGGCCAACTCGTGGCGCCGATGGTTCTCGGCCTCAGCGAGTTCCGCCCGGCGGGCATCCAGATCGGCAGCGGTCGCGTCCAGGTCGCTCAGCCTCAGATCGAGCTTGCGCTGCAGTGCCCCGTGCTGGTCTTCGCGCTCGGCCATTCTGCGTTCACGACGTTCGACGTCGCCGAGCAGCTTGTCGACCCGATCGCGTTCGATACGGACGGACTCCTCGGCGTCGAGGCGCGCACGTTCAGCTTCGGCACGCACCCGCTCGGCCTCGGCCCGCGCGGTCGCGATGATCTCGTCGCCCTCGGCTTTTCGCGCCATCGGGTCGACCTTGGCCACCAGCGACTGCAGCCGGGACCGGTCCTGCTTCTCTTGCTCGACGACCCGGCGGGCCGCCTGCTTCTGGGCCTTCTGCTGATTGCGCAGGATCGACACCACCACGATGGTCAGGCCGATCAGGACGATCGCGAGCACGGCGACGAGCGCCAGCAACTGCTGCGTGGAATCCATCCGATACCTCCCGTCGTCACAGCACAGTCACAACCCAGAGGTACGCCACACGTACATATCAACTTGTCAATCAGCAGGGCACGCACCACGTCGCGCGTACCGTGCCGTTCCGCTCCGCGGGGTGGACGGAACATCCAGTTACAAAGTCGGGCCTACCGGCGTTGAAAAAGTCGATCGAATCGGTTGATGAGTCGTTGACACACCTGCAGGTGAGGTTAGGCGCACCAAGCCCGTGGATCAAGCTGGACGCCTTGTCGGACGAATGTTGGACACCGTGGCCGACCTGGCCCAAGTGGCCTGGGTCACTCTTCGTGCGTGGGCCGGAGCGTGCCACTGACCGGGTCGGTGTCGAGTGGTTCATCACCGAGCGGGTACTACTCGCCGACCCCGTCTGCCGGGTCTGCCGGGTCGGCGCCGAGGGCCTCATCACCGAGTGTGTAGTGGTCGCCGACCGCGTCGGTGTCGTCCCGCGGCAACTCGCGCAGCACTGCCGAGACGACCCCCGACGAGAAGCCGCGTCTGGCCAACTGCCCGGCCAGCCGCCGGTGGCGCAGCTCGTGCGGCACGCGTTGCAGGGACGGCAGGCGTTTGGCCACCAGGGCCCGGGCCACCGACAGATCGACGTCGTCGGCCACCCCGGCGGACGCCTGTGACACCACCTCTGCGTCGACGCCCTTGGTACGCAGCTCGTGACGCAACGCCCTGGTGGAGCGCTGCCGTCGCTGCTGGTTGTCGAACCAGGCCTGGGCAAAGGCGGAGTCGTTGATCAGGCCCACCTCCGTCAGGCGGTCGAGCACCTGCTCGGCCGCTTCGGGTGGCACGTTCTTCTTGGCCAGCGCCTGCTCGAGCTCATGCCGGGTGCGGTCGCGCACGCTCAACTGCCGCAGAGCGATCTCGCGTGCCACGGCCACCGGATCGGCGTCAGGCCCGGGCTGCTGCCGCTCGCTCAGAACTCGACCTCGCCCGTGACCGGGTCGATGCCGGCCGGCACCTCACCGGGTTGACCGATGCCCAGATGCGACAGAATGCGCGACTCGATCTCGTTGGCGACCTCGGGGTTCTTCTTGAGGTAGTTGCGGGCGTTCTCTTTGCCCTGGCCCAGCTGATCGGCCTCGTAGGTGAACCAGGCGCCCGCCTTGCGCACCAGGCCGGTCTCGACACCCAGGTCGATCAGGCTGCCCTCGCGGCTGATGCCCTGGCCGTAGATGATGTCGAACTCGGCCTGCTTGAACGGCGGCGCCACCTTGTTCTTGACCACCTTGACCCGGGTGCGGTTGCCGACCATGTCGGAACCATCTTTGAGGGTTTCGATGCGGCGGACGTCGAGGCGCACCGAGGAGTAGAACTTGAGCGCCCGGCCACCGGTGGTGGTCTCAGGTGAGCCGAACATGACGCCGATCTTTTCGCGCAACTGGTTGATGAAGATGGCGGTGGTGCCGGCGCCCGCCAGCGCGCCGGTCATCTTGCGCAACGCCTGGCTCATCAACCGGGCCTGCAACCCGACGTGGCTGTCACCCATCTCGCCCTCGATCTCGGCTCGTGGGGTGAGTGCGGCCACCGAGTCGATCACGACCAGCGCCAGCGCACCGGAGCGCACCAGCATGTCGGCGATCTCGAGGGCCTGTTCGCCGTTGTCTGGTTGGCTGACCAGCAGCGCGTCGGTGTCGACGCCCAGTCTGGCCGCGTAGTCGGGGTCGAGCGCATGCTCGGCGTCGATGAAGGCACAGATGCCGCCGGCCGCCTGCGCGTTGGCGATCACGTGCAACGCAACAGTGGTCTTGCCGCTGGATTCTGGGCCATAGATCTCGACCACCCGGCCGCGCGGCAACCCGCCGATGCCGAGGGCCACGTCGAGCGCGATCGAACCGGTGGGGATGATCTCGATCGGCTGTCGCACGTCTTCACCGAGCCGCATCACGGAGCCCTTGCCGTGCTGCTTCTCGATCTGGGCCAAGGCCGCTTCGAGGGCCTTCTCGCGATCTGCAATCGCCATGGTGTGTGGGGTCCTTCCTGGAACGGCCTGGGTCGCTGTTGCTGACTTCTCTTTCACCCTACGAACCGGCACTGACAAAAACGTCAGAATCGATCCCGCTTACGGCTAGACAGGCCCGGTGAGTCACTCGGCCGGGTCAGCACCAACTGCCCAAACCCTACCGAACGCTTGTTCGAAAGTGACTCGACACGCCGAGTTCGCTCAGCGGTCGCGAGCGGGCAGTTCGAGGTTCTGCCACACGGCGCGCCAGATGTCCTTGCAGTCCACCCCATCGGCCAGCGCCTCACGGACGGTGCGGCTACCCAGTTCACCGATCACATGACCCTCGGCCCAGACCAGCGCCTGTACCCGTCCGAAATGGTGGGTCAACCTGGCCCAAAGCTCGGCCTCACGCACCTCAGGCGGCCACGCGGGCCGAGTGCATGCCCAAGTGGGCGACCACGTCACGGTCGTCGAACTTATCGCTCACTCGGCGCAGCACGTACGACAGCGGCACGCCCAGCGCCCCGCAGATCGCGTTCAACAGTTCACTGGAGGGCTCTTTTTGACCACGCTCGATCTCGGAGAGGTAGCCGAGGCTGACCCGTGCGGACGAGGACACCTCGCGCAGCGTGCGCTGGTCGGCGTTGCGCAACTCGCGCAGCGACTCACCCAGCAGCTCACGCATCAACAGCGGCCGCGCGGCCTCGGCAGCGATCATGCCCACGACTCTACCCATCGACGTAGTTGAAACATCAGTGGTTCAACGCGCGCCCTGTTTGTTCTGTTCCCGCTCGGCCGGGTCGAGCAGCTGCAGCAGCATCTGCAGGGCGGTGGTGACCGTCTGCTCACGAATACGCAGCCGATCGCCGTCGAACTCGTAGCGAAGGGCGACCGGAAGCGGCTCGAACGGGCCGACGGTTGGGCCTACCGCCGCGATCCACACCTCACCCGGCGCGTGTCCCTCCTGCGGGTCCGGACCGGCCACCCCGGACGCCGAGAGCGCATAGTCGGCGCCGGTGAGCCGCTGGACGCCCATCACCATCTCGACCGCGGTCTGTTCCGAGATCACGCCGTGGGTGCTCAGCACCTGCGGGTTCACGCCGCCCAGCCGGGCCTTCTGCTCGGTGGCATAGACGACCACGCCGCCGACGTAGTAGCGCGAGGCACCGGGCAGTGCGGTCAGGGTCGCACCCAGCAGACCACCGGTCAGCGACTCGGACGTGGCCAGGGTGAGTCCCCGCTCGGCAAGGGTGCGGCCGACGATCTCGGCCAATGGACGCTCGGTCATCGCTTCTCCTGTTCGGCGCGCCCCGTGCGGCGCAGCGCCAGGGCTTCGCGAATATAGGGCACCGCGGTGACCAGCGTCAGCAGCACCGCAGCAGCCATCGCCACGTAGGCGATCCACTGTAGCCAGAGCGGCATCAGGGGCAGCCCGGGCAGGTACAGCAGCAGTGCGATGCTCTGCAGCACGGTCTTGAGCTTGCCGCCCGCGTTCGCCGCCATCACCCCGTACTTCAGCATGGCGACCCGCATCCAGGTGATGCCCCACTCGCGCAGCAGCACCAGCACCGTGACCCACCAGGGCAGTTCACCCAGAATGCTCAGCCCGACGAAAGCCATACCGGTCAACGCCTTGTCGGCGATCGAATCCCACAGCTTGCCGAAGTCGGTGATCAGGTTGTACTTGCGGGCGATCCGGCCGTCCAGCGCGTCGGTGCCGATGGCCAGGGCGAATGCGGCCGTGGTACCCAGCCGCCACCACAGGTCGTGCGGATGGCTGAGCAGCATCCAACCGAACACGGGCACCAGCACCAGCCGCAGCAGCGTCAGTGCGTTGGCCGGGTTGAGCCGGCTGGGCTGTGCGGTGGTCATGGCGCCTCGGCTGCGATCAGGTCGATGCCGTCGGCCTCGATGACCACGGCATTCACCAGGCTACCTACCGGACGCGGCCCGGTCAGCCGAGTCGCACCGTCCACCTCGGGACCCTGGTGCGCGGCGCGTCCGGTGCCGTCGGGCTCTTCGACCAGGACGCGTACCCGCTCACCGATCCGCTCCGCGGCGCGCTGATCGCACAGTTCCTGCGCCAGCGTCGACATCGTCTCGAGTCGTTCGGCGATCAGCGCATCGGGCAGCTTGCCGCTCAGCCTCTCGGCCTCGGTTCCGTCCTCGTCGGAGTAGGCGAACACGCCCAGCGCGTCCAGCCGGGCGTCCGAGGCGAACTGCATCAGGGTGGCGAAATCGTTCTCGGTCTCGCCCGGAAACCCTACGATCACATTGCTGCGAATGCCCGCCGCCGGCGCCAGTTCGCGGATGCTCGCGAGCAACGCCAGGAACGAGTCGGGATCGCCGAAGCGTCGCATCCGGCGCAGTACTGCCGGCGCGGCGTGCTGAAACGACAGGTCGAAATACGGAACCACCTTGTCGACTGCCAGCATGCCCTCGACCATGCCGGGCCGCAGTTCGGCCGGCTGTAGGTACGACACCCTGATCCACTCGATGCCGTCCACCCCGGCCAGGTCGCCGAGCAGCCGCTCCAGGGCCCGCGGGCCCTGACGCAGATCCTTGCCGTACGACGAGGTGTTCTCGCTGACCAGGAACAGTTCCCTGACCCCCTGATCGGCCAGCCAGCGGGCCTCGGCGACGAGTTCGTCCGCCGGCCGCGACAGGTACGAGCCGCGGAACGATGGGATGGCGCAGAACGTGCACCGGCGATCGCAACCGCTGGCCACCTTGAGTGCCGCCGTGGGCGCGTCGCCGATGCGCCGGCGCAACACCCGGGGGCCGCTGGCGGGTGCGTGCCCGGGCATGACCACCTGATCGGCGGCCGCCGGACGCTCGCGGGGCGCCAGCGGCAGCAGCCGGCGACGGTCGTGCGGCTGGTGCGCTTCGACGGACCCGCCGGCGGTGATCCAGCGGAGTCGCTCGGCGATGTCGGGGTAGGCGTCGAAGCCCAGCACGGCGTCCGCTTCGGGCAGTGCATCGGCCAGTTCGCGTCCGTAGCGCTCGGCCATGCAGCCCACGGCCACGACGGCCTTCACCGAACCGTCGTGTTTGAGGTCGGCAGCGGCGAGCAGGGTGTCGACGGAGTCCTTCTTGGCCGCATCGATGAAGCCGCAGGTGTTCACCACGATGGCGCTGGCCGTCGCGGGGTCGTCGGTCAGCTCGAAACCGCCTGCCTCGAGTCGGCCGAGCAACTCCTCGGAATCGACGTCGTTGCGCGCACAGCCGAGGCTCACCAGATGGACGCGCTCAGTCACCTGCGCAATCTATCCCAGTGCGGTGTGCGTGGTCCGTTCGTGCCGGGTCTCGAAGGTCGGCGCGAGATCCCGGCGTCCGTTGGCGGGGCCGGTTTCTTGGTCACCCCGGGCCTGCTCCGGGTCTCAACCGGTGCGCAGATCCCGTCGTTCGCCTGGACGACTGGCTGGGTGCGCCGGGAAGACGGGGCGGGACGAGACGACAGCTGGGTCAACCGGCGCGCAGGTTGACCAGCACCTCGTCCAGATCGTCGGGCTTCACCAGCACCTCGCGCGGCTTGGAGCCCTCGGAGGGACCGACCACTCCCCTGGTCTCGAGGATGTCCATCAGCCGGCCCGCCTTGGCGAACCCGACCCGCAGCTTGCGTTGCAGCATCGAGGTCGAGCCCAGTTGCAGGTTGACCACCAGCGTGGCCGCTTCGAGCA
>DAOSUG010000088.1:0-7270 GCA_035378545.1 Micropruina sp.
GCGCTCCAGGGGCCACCACAGGCCGATCTCGGTGGTGAACACGGCGAAGGCGCGGCCTGCCGTGGCGGCGACGATCTGCCGGTGCAGCGGCGTCATTTCTGCTGCTCGAGATGCCGGGCGAAGGCGGTCAGCGCGGCCGTCCAGGTGTCGGCGAACCAGCGCTGGGCCACCGCGTAGCCCTCGGGGGCCAGCGCGTACAGGTTGCGGGTGCCCACGCTGTGGTGGCTGACCAACCCGGCGCCCTGCAGCACCTTCAGGTGCTTGCTCACCGCCGGCCGGCCGACGGCCACGCGCTCGGCGAGCACCCCTACGGCAACGGGCTCGTCGCCGATCGCGCGCAACAACTGACGCCTGGTGTGGTCGCCCAGGGCGTCGAACACCTCGTCGGCAAGCGGTAACGTCATTCGGTTACTCTACAGCAACCGTTGCTGCAGGGTAACCATTGCCGAAGGACGGTTCAGCGATAGCGCGGCAGCGGGCCGTAGAAGACGTTCTGAATCGGCTGCGAGTAGGCCGTCTGTGGGTGCCGCACGGCCTGCCAGCGGGCGAAGAACGGCCTTGTCGCCGGCAGCCACAGCGCCGCGGCCCCGAGTGCAACGAAGCCGATCGTGACGGCCGCGATCGGGGTGAGCAACAGCGACAGCAGCGACACCCCGAGCGCGACCAGCCCGCCGATGCGCGTCCAGCCGTAGCCGGCGAACGCGTAGTAGCCGATCACCGCTGCGGTGCCGGCCACGGCCACCGCGATTACGCAACAGACGATCGCGAAGAACACCCGCCAGCCGCCGGCGGGCTCGGACGGGAACTGCGCGGTCAGCCAGGTGGCCTCGTTGAACTTGTCGTCTTTGGTCCAGCCGTCGGCCACCTCGACCCAGGGCGAGGCCATCACCCACATGGCGAGCAGCAGGCCCACGGTGACGGTGATCGCGCCGCCGAACATCAGCACCGCCGAGGCCCAGATCGTCCACGGCCGCACGGGTTGGCCGGTCTTCTCGCTCAACTTGGCCAACCCGGGCGGGGTAACGGCCGGAGCGCTGAGCGTGTCGATGTGCCCCGGACCCGCCGCGGTCGCGACGGCCCCGGTCGGCTGTTCGGCGGGCGGGGTCAGCGGCGCCGGCATGGGCGTGGTGGGCAGCGGCTGAGTCGGCAGGGGCACGGTCGGGGGCGGGTAGCCGGCGCCCGGCTGAACCTGCGCCCAGGTCGGCGGCGGCGGGGTCGTTGCGGACGTCTGGTCGCCGGGCGCCTGCCCAGGGGTCGGCTGCGCTCCGTCCCGTTGGGGGCGGATCGGGTCACCGGTTGGTGCTGGCCAGCTCATCGTCCTCCTGAATCCGCGACCAGCCTACCGAGCCGGCGAATCACCAGCTCTCGACGAGAATCTCTTGCATCGCCCGGCCCAGGCCACGCACCAGGTCGCGGTCGGACGCCGCCTCGAGCGCCTGCAATCTGAGGATGTAGCGGCTGAGCGCCATGCCCAGCACGAGGCTCACCGCGAGCTGGGCCCGCAGGCGATAGTCACGATGACCGAGCTGCTCGGCGATCGGGCCGAACACCTCTTTCGACATGAACTCGCTGAGCGGCCGCTGCACGATGTCGGCCGCCACCGCGGAGCGGAGCATGGCGGTGAACCGGTCACGGCCGCTCTCGGGGCTGTCGTAGGCGGCCAGAAAGGCGGCCACGGCCCGCTCGCCGATCTGTTCGCGCGGGCCGTTCAGCACGTCGCTCACCACCTGGCCGGCTTCGAGCGGAAGGTCGAGCACGGTCTGGGCGAACAGGTCGGACTTGCTGGAGAAGTAGTGGTGAATCAGCGCCGGGTCGACGTCGGCCTCGCGCGCGATGGCGCGCAGCGACACCTTGTCGTAGCCGATCGTCGAGAACAGGGTGAGCGCGGCGCGGCAGATGGTGCCGCGGGTATCGGCGCGGCCCGGCCGGCGCCCGCGTGGCTTCGCGGGGGAGTCCGTCATGCGCTTCCTCTCTCACCTGCCGGCGGACGCGGGGGGTCCCGTCGCGGCCCGACCAGCCACCGGCCGGTCCCATCGAAGCCGGCCCGCGGTGGCCGCCGTCCCACGTTGCTCAGGTTCGGCGTCCTTGCTCAGGTATGAACCTATGCAACGAACCCAGGGCTGAGCAACGTCCCGCGAGGGTGGTGAACACGGGACGCCCGCCGGGCAGATTAGGCTGACCCGGTGAATTTCGTGGCGCCGAAGACCGTTCTGTTCGACCTCGACGGCACGCTTGCCGACACCGTCCCGCTGATCGTCGCGACCTTCAAGCGCACGGTGTCGCAGGCGCTGGGCTGGGAACCGACGCTCGCGCAGTGCAAGGAGTGGATCGGGCGGTCGCTGACCGAGACGTTCACCACACTGGCGCCCGAGGTGGCCGACGAGCTGACCGCGCGCTACCTGGAGTGGAACCTGGCCAACCACCAGGCCTATGTGCGGCCCTTCGACGGGGTCGGTGCCCTGATCGGGGGACTGCGGGCGTCCGGCCGACCGTTCGGGGTAGTCACGTCCAAGCGGCACGCATCGGCCCTGGTCAGCCTGGAGTGCGTCGGCCTGACCGGGCAGATCCCGCTGTTGGTCACCGAGGAGGACACCGCCACCCACAAGCCCTCGCCCGAACCGCTGCTGCATGCCCTGAACCAGATGGGTGCGGACGCCGCGGACGCCGTCTACGTCGGGGACGCCATCGTCGATATGCAGGCGGCCCGGGCGGCCGGTGTCCGGGGCATCGGGGTCACCTGGGGAGCGGCGAGCGCCGAGGAGCTCCGTGCCGCCGAACCGACCGCGGTCGTGCACAGCGTCGGCGAACTGCAGACCCTGCTCGGCCTGTAACGGACGCAGCGCCGCACGGGCCACTTCAGCCCGGGGCGAACCGGAGCCGCAGGGACGCCGCCCGGGGGGCGAGCGCCTGCGCCGGCCACACGTCCGGGCCACACGCCCGCGAGCCGAGACCGTGCTGGGCCGCGTCCAGATACAGCCGGGTGGCGCTCGACGGCGGCAGCTCCTGGGGATGCGCGGCGCGGTCGACCTCCTCGGCGGTGTGCGGCGTGAGCGTGAAGCCGGGAAGCCGGCCCGCGGCGTCCGGACCGGTGTCGATGCGCAGCCAGTCGGCCCCGGATCGGCGCACGGTCAGCGAGCGCAGGTCGCTGCGGTGCCCGCTCTCCTGGGGACGTGCGTACCCGACGGTCAACTCGTCGAGCGCCGCGCTGAAGCGGCCCACCCGGGCGGCCCGGAGGCTGTCCGGATATGACTCCAGCGGACCCGTCCCGAACCAGGAGGCACCGTCGACGCCGGTCGGCAGGTCGAAGCGGACGCCGAGCCGCGGCCAGATCAGGTCCCACCCGGTGCTGGGCTCCAACTCGACGACCAGCGCCAGGCCGCGCTCGTCGAGCCACCAGTGCTCGTCGCAGATCACGGCGAGACGTGAGTTCGCCGCCGCCCACCGGGTGCGGACCCGCAGCCGGCTCGCCGACCCGGACGCGGACACCACCCGCGGGACCATCCGGTCCAGGCCGGCCTCCCGCCAGCGGACGTCCCAGGGTGGGGCTGGCGTGGCGCGCCACGGCGGCAGGGTGGGGTCGGCGTCCTGGTAGCTGCCGAACGCGGCGCCGCGGTCGTTGTCGGTAGGGGCCCGCCACAACGCCAACCGAGGTCCACGGACCGGTTCGCCGGCCAACTCGACGAGGCGTCCGGCCTCGAACCGGGCGGGCCCGAGGATGTCCGGCAGCCCCGGCCCGAGCCCGCCGGTGGCCGGGTCGCGCGGTGCCGGCGACCATCGCAGGGTCGCCTCCGGCGCCCGCGCGATCAGGCCCTGGGCCGTCACCAGCGGGTGGCCGGCCGGCGCCCACGCAGTCGGCGCGACCAGCCGCGCCGTCACGTTCAGCCACAGCTCGCCTGCGCCGTCGGGCAGTTCGGGCAGCGTCGGACGCGCCACGGCCACCGATGCGCCGGGTTCCAGCGGGGGCACGTCCAACTCGCCGGAGGCCAGCGGCTCGCCGTCGGCCTCGGCCGACCAGGCGAACACCACGTCCGCCGAGTCGGCGCTGTGCCGCCGGCTGCGGATCGTGAGCACGTCGGCCACCTCGATCGCGAACGGCGCGGCGACCTGGGCGAACTCGTGCAGCGAGGGGGTGGGGGTTCCGTCGGAGAGCACCATGCCGTCCATCACGAAGTTGCCGTCGTGCACCACCTCGCCGAAGTCGCCGCCGTAGCCGAAGAACTCGATGCCGTCGGCGGTGTGCGTGCGAAGTCCGTGGTCGCGCCATTCCCAGATGAACCCGCCGTGCAGCCGCGGATACCGCTCGACCAGCTCTTCGTACTGATCGAGCGCGCCCGGGCCGTTGCCCATCGCGTGGGCGTACTCGCAGAGCAGGAACGGCTTGGAGCGCTGCCGCGCCGATTCGGACGCCGAACAGCCGAACAGCAGCGCGCCGGAGTCGTCGCGGCCGATCGACGCGGTCTCGGGAACCGAGGAGTACATCCGCGAGTACACGTCGGTGTACGCGCCGGTGTAGTCGCCCTCGTAGTGCACCGGCCGGTCGGGGTCGCGGCCATGCACCCAGGACGCCATCGCGGCCAGATTCTGCCCGGTTCCTGACTCGTTGCCCAGCGACCACAGCACGATCGACGGATGGTTCTTGTCCCGCTCGACGGTGCGTTCGATGCGGTCGAGCATCGCCTCCCGCCAGGCCGGGTCGTCGCTCGGATTGTCCCGCCAGCCACCCGGCTCGAAGCCGTGGGTCTCCAGGTCGCACTCCAGGATCACCCAGAGGCCGAGCTCGTCGGCCAGGTCGAGCAGCCGCGGATGCGGGGGATAGTGGCTGGTGCGGATCGCGTTCACGTTGAACCGCTTCATCAGCAGCAGGTCGGCACGGGCCCAGTCCTCGTCGAAGACCCGGCCGCGATCGGGGTGCGTCTCGTGCCGGTTCATTCCGTGGAAGACCAGCCGTTCGCCGTTGACCAGCAGCCGGTCGCCGGCGATCTCGACGGTGCGGAAGCCGAGCCGCAGCCGCACGGTCTCACCGGTGGAGGCGACCGTGGCGTCGTAGAGCCGCGGCAGCTCCGCCGACCAGGGCTGCACCGGGCCGGCGTCGATACCCGACACCTCGGACGCCGAATGCCAGGTCACCTCGACGCCCAGCTCGGGCACCCGCAGGGTCATCGGGTAGGCGTCGTCGGCGGCCACGATCTCGGGACGGATCGAGCCCCGTCCGGCGTGGTAATCGGTGCGCAGCCAGACGTCGTCCAGGGCGCCCGCGGGGCGGGCGAGCAGCGTCACGTCGCGGAAGATGCCCGGCAGCCACCACTGGTCCTGGTCCTCCAGGTAGCTGGCCGCCGACCACTGGTGCACGCGCACCACCAGCAGGTTCTCGCCGGGGCGGACGGCATGGGTCACGTCGAACTCCTGCGCCAACCGGCTGCCCGACCCGATGCCGATCTCGACCCCGTTCAGCCAGACCCGGTAGCGCGACTCGACCCCGTCGAAGCGCAGCAGCACCGACGCCGCGCCGGCGAAGTCCGCGGGCAACGCGAAGCGCCGGCGGTGGTCGCCGGTCGGGTTGTCGTCCGGCACGAACGGGGGTTCGATCGGGAACGGGAACTGCACATTGGTGTAGATCGGACGCCCGTAGCGTCCGCCACCGTGCAGCACCCAATGGGACGGGACGGGGAGCTCGTTCCAGCCGGAGTCGTCGAAGCCGTCCTCGGCGATCGCGTCGGGTGCTCCGCCGTCCGGCAGCACCGCGACGGCGCCACCGGGGGCGCCGGGCAGCAGCCGGAACCGCCAGTCCCCGTTCAACGACAGTTCCGGCGCGTCGCTGTCCAGCCGGGAACGGGCGGGGGCCCGGGTACCGGACCCAGGCCCCCGATCGAGCAGATAGTGGGCGGCTACTTGACCGCTCCTTCCGTGAGCCCACCGCGCCAGAAGCGCTGCAGGACAACCATCGCGATGACCAGCGGGATCACCGACAGCAGGACGCCGCCGGTGGTCAGCTCGTAGAACTCGGGCAACCGATCGACCTGGCTCAGCCAGTTGTTCAGGCCGAGCGTGATCGGATACAGCTGGGAGTCTGCCAGCATCACCAGCGGCAGGAAGTAGTTGTTCCAGATGCCGATGAGCTGGAAGAGGAAGACGGTCACCAGGGCCGGGGTGAGGATGTTGAGCCCGATGGTGTGGAAGATCCGCAGCTCACTGGCGCCGTCCAGGCGAGCGGCCTCGAGCAGTGCGTCGTCCACGGTCGCGTCGGCGTAGATCCGACAAAGGAACAGCCCGAACGGTGAGACCAGCGACGGGATCAGCACGCTCCAGTAGGTGTTGGCCATACCCAGCTGGCTGAACAGCAGGAACAGCGGCAACGCGGTGGCGGTGCCCGGTACCAGAACACCGCCCAGGATGATGCCGAAGATCAGGTTGCTGCCCTTGAACTTGTACTTGGCTAGGGCGTACCCGCCGGCCGCCGCCAGATAGGTGGCGATCAACGACCCCACTCCGGCATACAGGACCGAGTTGAGGAACCAACGCACGAAGATGCCGTTGTCATAGGTGACGACCTGGGTCAGGTTCTCCCATAGCGCGAAGTTCGGGGCGAACCAGAACCCGAACGTTGAGAACAGGTCCTCGCTGGTCTTGGACGCGGCCACCAGAACCCAGTAAACGGGCACGATGAAGTACAACGCGACGATCACGAGCAGACCGGTGACCACGATGGTCATGCCCGCGGAGCGCCCCGCGGAGCGGTTGGAGTGATCGTTGGATCCGGCCGTCCGGGCCGGCTTCGAAACGGTGGTGGTACTCACGAGTCCTCCCGGTTGGTGAAGCGGAGGAAGACGAACGAGAGCACGAACGCGACCACCGCGATGAGCACCGCCTGCGCGGCGGCGACGTTGTAGTCGTTGTAGGCGAAGGCTGTGGTGAAGGCGGACAGGTTGGGAGTGAACTGGCTGTCGATCGCCGGAGCGACCTTGCTCAGCACCTGGGGTTCGGCGAAGAGCTGCAGCGTGCCGATTATAGAGAACACCGTGGTGAGCATCAGGGCCGGGACGATCAGCGGGATCTGGATGCGCCAGGCGACCTGGAAGGGCGTGGCGCCGTCGACGCGTGCCGCCTCGTAGAGTTCGTTCGGGATCGCCTTCAGCTGGGCGACGATGATCAGCATGTTGTAGCCCGCGTAGCTCCAGGTGACGATGTTGGCGATCGACCACAGCACGGTGTCGGCGCCGAGGAAGTCCACCTCGAGACCCATCCAGCCGGCGACGTCGACGATCGGGCTGAG
>DAOSUG010000089.1:0-7205 GCA_035378545.1 Micropruina sp.
TTCCGGCGAACGCCGGGATCTTCTGGTTCCGTCATCCAGGCGAACGCCGGGATCTCCTGCTTCCGTCATCCAGGCGAACGCCGGGATCTTCGTCGGTGGAGACCTCCTGTTTCCGTCGTTCCGGCGAACGCCGGGATCTTCGTCGGTGGAGACCTCCAGTTTCCGTCATTCCGGCGAACGCCGGGATCTTCGTCGGCGGAGACCTCCTGTTTCCGTCATCCCGGCGAACGCCGGGATCTCCCCGAAGCGCTCCTTCCAATTGATGCCGGGGACTCCGTTGGTCGAGCTTGTCGGTCCCCGTCTGCCGAACTCCCCTGGGTTGCGTTGGGTTGCCGCCGAGTGGGGGTGCACCCCGTCCCGCCCCGGCAAGCCCTCTCGGCTCCGCAGGCTCCGCCGAGAAGTGTGCCGACGCCCGACCACTCCCTGACGGGGTGCACCCCCACTCCGCTTCACGGTTGCGCGAGGTCCGGGGCCGATCGTCGTCCCTGGTCGAGCCCTGGCCCTCAGGCGATCTCGAGATCGCCGCTGGATGGCGGGTTACCTGGACGATTTCGTGTTGCAACCCGAAAGTGGACGGCTTTCCCGCCATCGTGCAGCGATCTCGAGATCGCTTCGGCCTCATTGATGGGTTCCTGATGCTGCGACCGCCGGCCGCTTCATCGAGTTGGTCAGGGACTGCACTAGCATCCGGGCATGGCCACCCTTGTGCTTTCCGTGATCGGTGATGATCGCGCCGGACTCGTCAACGCGCTCGCGGACGTGATCAGCGCCCACGGCGGCAACTGGGAGCGTAGCCAACTGGCAGAACTGGCGGGCAAGTTCGCCGGCATCGTGGTGGTCGGCGTGCCCGATGAACGCTCGGACGAACTGGCTGCCGCACTACAGCCGCTGGCGGGACTGCTCGAGGTGGCGATCCACCCGGGTCTCCAGTCCAAGCCGGCGCCGGCCGCCGGTCAGGTGCAGATCGACCTGATCGGCAACGACCACCCGGGCATCGTCCGCGACGTGTCGGGCGTGCTGGCCAGTCACGGCCTCAGCATCGAGCGACTGCTCACCGAGACCCGTGAGGCGCCGATGGCGGGCGGTCTGCTCTTCGAGGCGCACCTCACAGCCCCGCTCGCGGCCGACCATGACCTCGTCGCGCTGCAGAGCGATCTCGAACACCTGGCCAGCGAGATTCTGGTCGACATCAGCCTCGCGGCCGGCTGACGTTACCCGCTACTCCCACCGCTCGGCTCCGGGGATGATCCGCAGCCAGGCTTCCACCTCGTCATTAGCGCGCGAAATGGGCCGAATTGCCCAGGACGTCGCCGGGCGCCGACTGAAACCGAGCAGGGGTCGCGGCGCCCCGGACGGCGGCCATGCTGGGCCGAACGGAGGCCCTCGGAACGGCCGCGCGGGCGAAGGTTGGCTACCCTTCGTGACGTGCTGGTTCTGCTCTCGCCCGCGAAGTCGCTCGACTTCGAGTCCCCACTGCCCATCCGCAAGCACACCGAGCCCCGACTGCTGGAGCAGTCGAGGCAACTGATCGAGGTGATGCGGGGCAAATCGGCGTCCGAGATCGCGAGCCTGATGCACATCTCGGACGAGTTGGCGGCGCTCAACGCGCAGCGCTACGCCGACTTCGACCCGCCGTTCACCATGCGCAACGCTCGCGCGGCCGTGCTGGCGTTCGCCGGCGACGTGTATCAGGGCATGGCGGTGCGACAACGCTGGGACGCCCGCGACTACACCGAGGCCCAGAAGACCGTGCGCACGCTGTCGGGGCTGTACGGCGTGCTGCGCCCCCTCGACCTGATGCAGCCCTATCGACTTGAGATGGGCCTGCCGATCGCCACCGACCGCGGCGCCAACCTGTACCAGTTCTGGGGTGCCCGAATCACGCACCTGCTGCAGGCCGACCTGGAGCAGTCGCCCGGAGCCCCTGTGCTGGTCAACCTGGCCTCGGACGAATACGCCCGCTCGGTCGACTTCGACGCGTTCGACCGGCCCGCGATCTCGCCCCGCTTCGAGGACACCAACACCCGCGGCACACGCAGCGTGGTGTCGTTCTTCGCCAAGCGCGCTCGCGGCGCGATGGCCTCGTGGCTGGTGCGCGAGCGGGTACGCACCCCCGGTACGATCCGCAGGTTCGCCGAGGACGGCTACCGCTACGACCGGGCCGCGTCGAGCCCGGACCGGCCGGTTTTCGTGCGGCGGTTCGAGGACCGCCCCACGATGGCCGACCGGTGATGCGCGCCCGATCGGGCTGGGGAACCGCTGATCAATCGGTGGGCCGAGCCTGACGAGACCCATCCGATCAGGGTTTCGACTCCGACCAGGTTTTGGACTCCGACCAGGGCCTTCGACGGGTGGGCTCAACCAACGGATTGCGTGTCGACCAGGGATACCCAGGACTCACCCCGGTGGATCCGCGCTCAGCCCGGCGCCCCCTGGAGCAGGCAGCGTGCTGCGGCAGCGTGGAGCACACTGTGAAGCCGTGGTGTGGAGTCGCGGTCTACAACCAGGCTCAGTGGTGCACGACCGCCTCGACGTTGTTGCCGTCGGGGTCGCGGACGAAGGCCGCGTAGTAGCCCGGGTGGTACTCGGGCCACTCGCGAGGGGCGTGCAACACCTCGGCGCCCAACGACTGCGCCGCCGCGAAGAACGCCTCGACCGCGGCTCGGTCGGCCGCCGCGAACGCCAGGTGCGACTCGCGGTTGGACGCACCGGTGGCGGCCGAGCTGACCCAGAAGTCGGGATGGCCCTCGGTGCCGTACCCGACGGCCTCACCGAAGTCCATCTGCCGGGTGAAACCAAGCACCGCCAGCACGGTGTCGTAGAAGCGGGTCGAGGCGGCCAGGTCGGCCACGTTGATGCCGTAGTGATCAATCATGCGAACAGTCTGTCGCCCGCCTCCGACACTTTCCGCGCAGTCGGGGCAACCGCAGTGACGCCGTCTCGGCCACAGCGCGATGGCCAGAGAACCGACCCACGGCGACCGCGGATCACCGCTCAGCGCTCACCGATCGCCAACGCCGACCGGGTGACGGGTTCGCCATGGCTGAGCGTGGCGCGGGGCCGCCATGGCGCCCGGATTGGGCGGCGTCGGAGGCGTGGATCGGTCGATCCGGGTTCGCCATCGGTTGAGCGTGGCCCGCGCCGCCAGGACGTCCGGAGTTGGCCGTGTCGCAAGCGTGGATCGGTCGATCCGGCCGCCATTCGGTTGAGCGTGGCGCGCGCCGCCATGGCGTCCGGATGTGACCGCGTCGCGCGTGGATCGGTCGATCCTGCTTCACCATCGGTTGAGCCAGCGCCGTGGCTTCCGGCCATGCCCGCGCAGCAGGCGCACGCCGGTGGCGACGGGGTCCGCCCGAATCAGAGCCGGCCGATCGCATCGTCCAGCATGGCCTCGGTGAGCCGTCCGGTGAAGGTGTTCTGCTGGCTGACGTGGTAGCTGCCGACCAGGCGGATCGGACGGTCCCCGGCCATCAGCACCGCTTCGGCACCATGCCCGAACCGCGGTTTGGGGCGTGGCACCGTCCACCCCAGCCGACGGGCCGCCGCCAGGGTGGCGTCCCAGGCGATCGACCCCAACGCCAGCAGTGAGCGCAGTCGGCCGGCGCTGAGCAGCAGGTCGCGATCGAGCCAGGACGCGCACGTGGCCCGCTCGATCGGCAGCGGTTTGTTGTCGGGCGGTGCGCAGCGCACCGCCGCCACGATGCGGATGCCGGTCAGCGCCAAGCCGTCGCCGGCGTGCGTCGAGGTGGGTTGATTGGCGTAGCCGGCCCGGTACAGCGCGGCGTACAGCCAGTCACCCGAGCGGTCGCCGGTGAACATGCGCCCGGTGCGGTTGGCCCCGTGCGCGGCCGGAGCGAGCCCGACGATCAGCACCGCCGCCCGCGGATCGCCGAACGAGGGCGCCGGACGTCCCCAGTACGGCTGATCGGCGAAGGCTGCCCGGCGCTGTTGCGCCACCTGCTCACGCCAGGCCACCAGCCGTGGGCAGGCCCGGCACACCGACACCCGTGCCTCCAGCTCGTCGAGATCACCGGACGAGCCGGCGAGCGCCAGCACGGTGGGCGCGTCGTGCGCCACGGGCGTCGCGGCGGTCGCGGGGTCACCGGGCCAGCCCGTGCCGGGCGGCGCGGGGGAGGGAAACAACACCCCCGTCACCGGGTGCGGAAAGCGCCGACCCTGAACGACATCAGCCGGAAAGCTGCTCGGACGATGCGGCTCCGGAGGGACCGGACGCGTCCCACCGGGCGCGCTCATGCGGATTGCGGCAGCTTCTTACTGCCCTTGCGATATCGGCCCGCCGAGGGGGGCGGCACCATCGGCCCGATGTCGCCGTCGGGAGCCTCATCGAGGTCGACGATCACCGGAGCGTGATCGCTGGGTCCGGTGCCCTTGCGGGCCTGCCGGTCGACGAATGCAGCCGTCACGCGGGCCGTCGTCGCCGCGTCGGCCAGCACCAGATCGATGCGCATGCCCAGATTCATATGGAACATGCCCGCGCGATAGTCCCAGTAACTGAACACCTGTTGCGTGGGCCAGCGCTCGCGCACCACATCGTGCAGCCCGAGATCGGTCAGCGCCTGCAGCGCCGCTCGCTCGGGGGCGGTCACGTGGGTATGCCCGGCATAGGCCGCCGGATCGAACACATCGGCATCGGCCGGTGCGATGTTCACATCGCCGCACAGCGCCACCTGCTGCGACCCGGTCGCCACGCTGTCGCGCAGGGCGGCCAGCCAGGCGAGCTTGTAGTGGTAGTGGTCCGAATCGGGTACCCGGCCGTTCGGTACGTACAGGCTGTGCACCCGCAGCCCGGCACACGTGGCGCTGATCGCGCGCGCCTCGGGGCCGGGAAAGCCGGGCATGTCGGCAAAGTCGCGCTGCACCTCGAGCAAACCGACCCGCGACAGCAGCGCGACGCCGTTCCACTGGCCCTGCCCGTGTGAGGCGAACTCGTAGCCGCGTTGCGCCAGCGGCTCGGCGAGCAGGTCGGCGAAGGCCGCATCGGTCATCTTGGTCTCTTGCAGGCAGACCACATCGGGACACCGCTGGTCGAGCCAGGGCAGCAGTCGCGGCACGCGTTGCTTCACCGAGTTCACGTTCCAGGTCGCCAACCGCATGCTCCGAGGTTAACGCCCCGCCACCCACAGGAACCCCGCGGAACCGTTTCGCAGCGTGTGCCAGAATCGAGCACGCGACCCCGTCCGCCTGCGATCGGAATGTCAATGCGTGTCTGCGAGGCCTGCGGGCAGCGGTTCGACGAACCGCTCGACCGTTGTGTTCGTTGTGGACGCTCATTGGTCGCCCCGTCGGTCGCCGGCCACCTGAGCCGCACGTCGATCGCCGGCGCGGCGGGAACCTCGAGTTTCGCTGCGGCGCACGCCGTCGGCTCGGCCGATACCTCTGCGTCGGAAGGGGAGCGAGCGGCACAGGCTGACGCTGCGCCGACGCCCGCGTCCGAGCCGGAGGGTGAGGGCCCCGGCCCTGGTTTTGCACCCGGGCACACCGCCGTATCGCCTCGGGTTCACGGTGCGGACGCCGCCACAACGCCGTCCGCACCGTCCAGTCCCGAATGGGACCCCGATGCGACCACCCGGTTCACGCCGATCTACGCCAGCCGCAGCCGGGCCAAGAACACCGCCGCCCTGGTGGGGCTGGCCATCGGCGTGGTGGCGGCCGTCACCAGTCTCGCGGGGCTGATCGCCCAGTCGGTGGTGACCGGGCCTGCAAACCCACGTGGCTCGACGCCGACGTCGGCCTCGCCGACCCCCCTCAGCACCGTGGTGCCGCGCAACGCCACCGTCTGCACGCCCGAGCTGGCGCGCAGCAGCGACACCAACTGCACCGTTGCCCAGCGGGTATTCTCGGCCGTGCGCACCCTGGGCACCGACCTGCCCGACTCGTTTCGGGTGACGATCACCGATCCAGGAACCGACAAGAACGCCACGTTCGTGTGCAGCATCGAGGCCTGGATCCAATGCGTCGGCGATGATCAGGCGGTTGTTTACGTGCGTCGACTCGTCTAGGAGTCTGCTGAACGGTGTTGTTCTGAGCGAGGACGTGCCCGCGGGATGAGTTGAGCCCCCAGATCTGAGGTTCGATGGGTCAACACTCAGCCGAGAACTGCTTTCTCACCACCTGAGTGTGGGTGACGAGGGGACGGACGGTCGGACGCGCCAGTAGCGAGGGGCGCGCCTTCCCGTGGAGCGATGGACGGGGTGTGACAAGAAGTGGACCAGCAATCGGCTGATTAGGCACGGATGACGTCAAGTCCCGTTGCGACGAGATCGTCTGCCAAGTCAGGGTCGACGCCTGCGTCGGTGATCAGGGTGTCCACGACGTCCAGGGGGACGACAGTCATCAGCTCGTCCCGGCCGATCTTGGTGTGATCGGCAAGGACGATCACCCGCCGCGCAGCCCTCGCCAGCGCGCGCTTCACCTCAGCCTCGCGGTCCGTACCGTCCCTGGCGCTTGGGCCGCGGAATCAGCCCGGTTCGGGGGCGATCCGCGCAGTAGCCAGGCTGGCCGTGCGCAACTTCGCCCACGACCCGTGCACGTGCAGGGTGGCCAGGGTGGCTGGCGGGTAGCGGTAGGCGATCACCGCGCGAGCCGCCGCAACTGATGATTCGTCGGCCAGCAGGTGGGCCAGCGCGGGAATGCCGGGAGCATGCCCGACGATCACCACACAGTTACAGCCCTCGGGAATGGCCCGCACCTGCTGCAGGATCTGCTGCGCACCCGCGTTGTAGATCTCATCGCGCGACCACACGGGCACACCCAGATCGAGCGCCTCGGCGGTCTGTCGGGTGCGCGTCGACGACGAGGCCACCACCAGGTCGACGGTCGCCTCGCGCAGCAGGTAGGCACCCACCCCGCGAGCCTGCTGCACGCCGCGCGAACTCAGCGGACGGGCATGGTCACCGTCGGGCCCGGGGGATTGCCACTGAGCTTCGGCGTGCCGCAGCAGGTGCAGGGTTCTCACTCGGTGCGGGTGAATTCGTTCTCGAAGTCGGTGCCCGAGGCGCGCTTCCAACTCTGGAAGATCTCTTTCTCGGCCTCGGTGCGTCCGACCCAGACCGCACCTTCGACCGACTTGCCCGGCTCGAGGTCCTTGTACACGGCGAAGAAATGCTCGATCTCGAGCAGGGTGAGCTGGGGCAGGTCCTTGAGTTCGGTCAGGTAGTCCTGGCGTTGGTCGGCGACCGGAATGC